>CACZTA010000034.1 GCA_902783935.1 uncultured Lachnospiraceae bacterium
AGACGGCAGCATCAAGATCAGCGGCAGAAAAGTGACGGACCCGTTTGAGAAACTGACGAAGGATGAACTGGCCGCCGGAGATGTTGTAATAAGCAAAGGCAAGAAGAATTTCAAAAAGATGGTTGTCGAATAAAGACTGAGGTGTATTTCTGAAAGAAGGTGTTCTGTATGATATCGAAAAAGATGGAGAGCTTTGTCGCAAACAGTTCCGCGATCCGCGCGATGTTTGAAGAAGGGAAAAAACTGGCGGCGAAATACGGGGCTGATCATGTCTATGACTTCAGTCTCGGCAATCCGAATGTCCCCGCTCCGGAAGCTGTACGCGAGGCGATCATTTCCATTGTAAATGAAGAAGACCCGGTCATGCTCCACGGATACATGAACAACTCCGGATACGAGGATGTCAGGGAAACGCTGGCTTCCCATCTGAACGGTCTGTACGGGACAGCATATACGGCAGCCAATCTGGTCATGACAGTCGGTGCTGCCGGCGGCCTTAATGTCATTTTTAAGACCCTGCTGAATCCGGGTGACGAAGTGGTGACGGTTACGCCTTATTTCGGAGAATACCGTTCCTATGCCGGAAACTTTGATGCCGTGCTGGTTGAGGCGGCCTCCGTACCCGGAACATTTATGCCGGATATCGAAGACCTCAGCGCGAAGATTACGCCGAGGACGAGGATCCTGATCCTCAATTCACCGAACAACCCCACGGGCGTCGTGTATCCGGAAGCAGTTCTCAGGGAAGTCGGGGCCCTTCTTGAAGAAAAGCAGAAGGAGTTCGGAACCGATATCTATCTTATCTCCGACGAACCGTACAGGGAGATTGCTTTTGACGGCGTCAGTGTCCCGTGGATTCCCGATCTGTATGCCAATACAATCGTCGGATCTTCTTACAGCAAGACGCTTTCGCTTCCGGGCGAGCGGATCGGTTATCTGCTGATCCCGTCAGCTGTCGCCGATTTTGACAATATTACGGCGGCGGCCAATACGGCCAACCGGATCCTCGGTTATGTCAATGCCCCTTCCCTGATGCAGAGGGTAGCCGCCCGCTGCTGCGGCGCGAAGACGGATGTCGGCTATTACGACCGCAACCGGAAACTCCTGTACGGTTCTCTGACAGAATACGGATTCGAATGTGTCAGGCCGGAAGGTGCCTTCTATCTGTGGATGAAGTCGCCCGAAGAGGATGAGCGCGCGTTTGTCGCAAAAGCGAAAGATGAAGAACAGATCCTGTTTGTCCCGGGCAGGAGCTTCGGCTGTGCCGGCTGGGTCCGGATCGCTTACTGTGTTGCCTATGAGACGATAGAAAATGCCCTTCCGGGCTTCAAGAGGATTGCGGAAAGCTATGGGCTTTGAAAAGAATATCAGGCGGGTCGTGCCGTATGTCCCGGGAGAACAGCCGTCGGGGACGGATATCATCAAATTGAATACAAATGAAAACCCGTATCCGCCGTCACCGAAAACCGCGGAGGCAATCAGAAATTTTGCTTCTGATGAGAACAGGCTTTATCCGGATCCCGCCGCTTCGGAACTCGTCAGTGCCATTGCATCGGAACACGGCATCAGGGAGAGTGAGGTTTTTGTAGGCGTCGGATCGGATGATGTGCTGGGCATGTGCTTCCTGACGTTCTTTAACGGGCAGCTGCCGGTATTATTTGCGGATATCACATACAGCTTTTATGATGTCTGGGCGGAGCTGTTCAGGATTCCTTATGAGACAGTTCCGCTGGATGATACATTTGCAATCCGGCCGGAGGATTACGAAAAACCCGCCGGAGGAATTGTCATCGCCAATCCCAATGCGCCGACCGGGAAGCTCCTTCCGGCAGAAGACATCGAGAAAATCATCAGCAGACATCCGGAATGCGTGGTGATTGTCGATGAAGCTTATGTTGATTTCGGCGGGGAGAGTGCGCTGGGACTGATCCGCAGATACAATAATCTGATCGTCGTCCGGACTTTTTCAAAATCCCGCAGCCTTGCCGGCGTGAGAATCGGGTATGCGATGGCGGATGAAGCCCTGATCCGCTGCCTGAATGATGTGAAATACAGCTACAATTCCTATACGATGAGCCGGCTTGCCATAAAGGCGGGAGTTGCCAGTATCTCGGATAAAGAGTATTTCAGGGAGTGCCTCGACAAGATCATAGCGACGAGAGAGAGAAGTACCGTCCTTCTTGAAAAACTGGGGTTCCAAGTCATTCCTTCCGCGTCGAACTTCCTGTTTGCCACGCATCCTGAGAAACAGGCGGAAGACATTTTCAACTACCTGAAAAGCAGGAAAATCTATGTCAGATGGTGGAATAAACCGAGAATCCGCAATTACCTGAGAATCACTGTCGGAACAGATGAACAGATGAACCTGCTGGCAGGGGCACTGGCCGACTGTCTGGCCTGACGCCCCGATGAAATAACGCGGCAGCTGTCTGAGCGGCTGGCCGTAAAGTCCTGAAGAAGAGGAGAAAGTATATTTACTTATGAATAAATATCTGATGGCCGGCACCCGGAGCGCTGAAAAACTGAATCCGATTGCAGAATGGGCGGCGGCACATCTCGGATTTCTGCCGCCCCAGATGATCGTCCTGTTTGTGTCTATGCTCCCGATCGTGGAGCTGAGAGGCGGAATCCCGCTGGCCAGGGTACTGGAGCTCCCGCTCCGGGATGCGCTTCTTTTTTCACTGATCGGGAATCTCATACCGATCCCGTTTATCCTGTTTTTTATCGACAAGATCTTTGACTGGCTCCGTCCGACACGGGCGTTCGGGGGGATCGTCAGAAAACTGGAAGCAAGGGCCATGAACAAGAGCGATTCCATAAGAAAAGCCGAGTTCTGGGGACTGGTGGCATTTGTGGGGATCCCGCTCCCGGGTACCGGCGGATGGACCGGCACGCTGATTGCTTCGCTGCTTAAGATCAACCGGAAAAAAGCGATGCTTGCCATCCTGCTGGGTGTCGCCATTGCAGCAACGATCATGAGCCTCATTTCATACGGCATTTTCGCGATGTGACGGATAGAAAGGCGGTATTATGGCAAACAGAGTCAGGCATCTCGGTGTGATCATGGACGGAAACCGCCGCTGGGCGCGCCAGCATATGTTTGCGTCTGTCATGCGCGGACATGAAAAGGGCGTGGACACATTTATCGATTTGTGCGAGTGGTGCGAGAATGCGGAGATCCCGTATCTGACCGTCTATGCGTTTTCGACGGAAAACTGGAAGCGCTCGCAGCAGGAGGTCTCAGACCTGTTCCGCCTGATGCGGCGGTTTTTTACGGAGGAAATCCATACCTGCATCGAGAAGGGCGTGAGCGTCCATGTAATCGGAAACCTTGAAAATCTCGGCGAAGAAGACCGGCAGGTGATCCGGGATGCCGAACAGATGTCGGCAGGCGGCAGAAAGCTCTATCTTCAGATCGCCCTCAGTTACGGGGGAAGGGATGAGATTGTGAGAGCCGCTTCCAGGATACTCCGGGAAGCAGCGGAACAGGGAGACCTGCTCACGGAGGTCACGGAAGAACGCTTTGAATCCGCGCTGGATACGGCAGGCATACCGGATATCGACCTTGTGATCCGCACGGGAGGCGATCACAGGCTTTCCAATTTCTTCCCCTGGCAGACAGCCTATGCGGATCTCTGGTTCACGGATGTCCTCTGGCCGGATTTCAGCGAGGCGCTTCTCGGGGAAGCGCTTGCGTGGTATGATTCGGTCAAGATCAACAAAGGGAAA
Source organism: uncultured Lachnospiraceae bacterium (assembly GCA_902783935.1). Classification (GTDB taxonomy): domain Bacteria; phylum Bacillota; class Clostridia; order Lachnospirales; family Lachnospiraceae; genus Chordicoccus. The sequence continues at coordinate 3,730 of CACZTA010000034.1, forward strand.
TAAGCGTCAGGGAGGTGGGGCACGTGACGGAACAGGAACAGCTCAGGTCTTTTCTTGCTTATTACGACGGGACCAGGAGCAGGCTTCAGAAGGCTCAGAAAGCGTACAACAGGGAGATCAGGAGGGAGAGCAACCCGCTTATCCGGAATTTCTCCCGCGATCTGGCAGACATGAACGAAGGCGGAAAACTTCTGCGCGGAATGCTTATTGATCTCGGTTACCGCATGGCAGGAGGCGCTGATGATCACAGATGCGATGACCTGGCCATTGCATTTGAAATGTTTCAGACAGCCGTCCTGATCCACGATGATATTATTGACAGCGCGGAAATGCGGCGCGGGAAGCTGACTATCCACAGGCGTTATGAGCACCGGCTCGATGTGCGGGGCATTTCAAGGGCTGCGGGCGGGGACTCACCGGCGGCGGTTGCAAGGTCGGCTGCTCTCTGTACGGGGGATATGGGTCTCTATCTCGCAAATAAAAAACTCGCGGAAGCCTACAGGGAGGAACCGGTACTCGCGGATCTGATTCTCTATTTCGACCGGGTCATCATCGACACGATCCGCGGGGAACTTCTGGATGTGGTGCTTCCCTATGAGCTGATGGACGAAGTCTACAGCGAAGAAGAGCGCAGGAAACTGCTGGAGAAATCGGTCTATGATATCTACCGGCTGAAAACCGCGTGCTATTCCGTGGTAGGACCGCTTCATCTGGGCATGATGCTGGCCGGCGCACCGGAGGAACAGCTGAAAGCAGCTGACAGTTTTGCGGCCGATATCGGCATCGCCTACCAGATTATGGACGACATTCTCGGAATTTATGCAGATGCGGATGTTCTCGGCAAGGACGTCGGTTCGGATATAGCCGAGTTTAAACAGACAATCCTGTGGATGTATGTCAGGACCCGCGAGAGCGGGGAGGCGGAAAAGCTGCTTAAATATTACGGACATAAAAACGTAACAGAGGAAAACCTGGAAAAGGTCCGCGACATTTTCCGCGAGACCGGGGCGCTCTCCTACGCACAGGAT
>CACZTA010000035.1 GCA_902783935.1 uncultured Lachnospiraceae bacterium
AAAAAAGGAGAAAAGGATGCCGCTGAATAGTGAAGCTATACAGAATTTTACTATGATCCTGAGGGAAGAGCTTGTGGCTGCCATGGGCTGCACGGAACCGATCGCGATTTCCTATGCGGCGGCCAGAGCCCGCAGTGAACTGGGCGAACTGCCGGAGAGGATCAGGATCACCTGTTCCGGAAACATCCTGAAAAATGTGAAGGGCGTGACGGTTCCGAATTCGGGAGGCGGAAAGGGCATTGAGACAGCAGCGATTCTCGGTGCTGTCGCCGGCAACGCGGACAAAATGCTTGAGGTTATCTCGGAAGTGGATGACAGGGCCCGCGACATTACCCGGAAGCTGTGTGAAGCCGGTATCTGTGAAGTGGAACTGGCGGAAAATGTGCCTAATCTGTATATCAGGGCGGAGATGTGGGCAAATGGCCACGAGGCCGCAGTGACCGTGGAAGAACATCACACCGATGTGACGGAAATCAAGAAGGACGGCAGAATTGTCTTTGTTTCCGAAAAGAGGATGACCTCCGCAAAGAAAGAAGTGCAGAGGGGTGACCGGACAAGGATGACCCTGAAGGGGATTCTCGAATATGCGGATACAGTCGATCTCACAGAGGTTGAGGACATCCTTGAGAAGCAGGTGCGGTTCAATACGGCAATCTCCCAGGAAGGACTGGATAATCCGTGGGGAGCCAGGGTCGGAAAGACGATGCTGGAGAACTGGAGTGATGACGTGAAGTGCTGTGCGTGTGCGCGTGCGGCGGCAGGTTCTGACGCGCGGATGAGCGGCTGCCCCCTGCCGGTCGTCATCAACTCCGGCAGCGGAAACCAGGGAATAACGGTCACAATGCCCGTCGTCACATATGCCGAGCGCTGGCATCTGTCCACGTCAAAAATGTATCGGTGTCTCATCGTCTCAAATCTGGTTTCCATTTATATCAAGCACTACATCGGAGAGCTTTCCGCTTTCTGCGGCGCCGTGAGCGCGGCTTGCGGAGCGGGCGCGGCGATTACCTATATGTCCGGGGGCACGTATGAACAGATCGGAGGCACAATCACGAACACGCTCGGCAATGTCGGCGGGATTGTCTGCGACGGTGCGAAACCAAGCTGCGCTGCCAAAATCGCGTCCTCCGTTCATGCGGCACTGCTCGCCCATTACATGAGCATAAGCCAGAAAGAATTCCACGGGGGAGAAGGCTTCGTCGAGAGTGATGTCGAAAAGACGATCAAAAACATGGGCTACATCGGTAAGATCGGCATGAAGGAGACGGACAGGGAGATCCTCAATGTCATGATTGACAAGGTAGATGTGGAGTCCTGTCTGTAGAAGCGGGGCGGGAACTTCGCTGACCACACTCCCGGAAAAAGAAAGCCCCCTCCAAAAAGGAGGGGGACAATCGGGACAGGCCCTCGTCTCTTTATTGATATTCCGCCACGCTGATCCACTCCCGGAGCAGCTTCTCTTCCCCTTCGACACCTTTCAGAAGCTGAGCCGCCGCGACGATGGGCATCCACTGCTGGATGTACTGGACCGCCATATCCGCTTTCCTGCAATACATCTTCAGGTAGCGTTCCGCAATCTCCGGATCTTCCAGTGAGAACCGCATATAGGTAGTCGCCGCGTCAGCGCCTGCATTGCCCTGTGAGGCGTGCGCCCAGTCCAGGACGCACCACGTGCCGTCATTGCGCAGGATCACATTTGACGGGACGAAATCTCCGTGGCAGAGTTTGGTGTGACGCTTCATGCCCTGCAGACGCTGCATCAGCTCATACCTCGTTGAAGCATCAATCTCCGTCAGCTGGCTGACTGCAGTCCTCATCTTCTCGAGAGTATGGCGGATCGTCAGTACCCTCCTCTTGTTGATCTCCATCTGGATATCAATAAACGTTTCCAGCAGCTCATCCGTTTTTTCGGGGGATTCCTTCATCTGCTCATCAAGTGTTTTTCCTTCGACATAGGCCATCGCGAGCGCCAGGCCTCCGTTCTCTGCGGGCGTCACACTTATGATTTTCGGGATGGGCAGCCCCGTCTCCTCGACACAGGCGTGAATATAGGCCTCATTATATACATAGGATTTCGGGTGTTCCCTGATAAATTCCTTAACGATGATATCGCCTTCGCGATATACCGTTTTATTGTCTTTCTTTTCGATTATGATTCTGTCAGACATCGTCATTCTCCTCTCCTGACTCTCATATCACTTCTTCCGCAGCGCATCTGATTATTCCGGTTCATCCCTTTCACAGGAGGCCGGCTTCTTTTGTATCCGTTCCGTAATAAGCCATCAGGTAAAGCTCACGGATCTCCGACAGCAGCGGATATCTCGGGTTGGCGCCGGTGCACTGGTCATTGAAAGCATTTTCCGTCATCTCATCGAGAGTGGCCAGGAAGCTTTCCTCGCTGACGCCCCATTCCCGGATGGAGGACGGAATTCCGATTGCGGCTTTCAGCTCTTCCATCTTATCAATGAAGCGGTCGAAGATTTCTTCGTCACTGGCTCCGGTAATTCCGTTATAGCGCGCGATATCACAGTATCTCTCAAGGGCATGCGGATATGCATACTGCGGGAAGGTTCCCATCTTGACCGGCGCTTCGTTCGCGTTATAGCGCATGACATAAGTCAGCAGCAGAGCATTTGCGATGCCGTGCGGGATGTGGTGATAAGCGCCCAGCTTGTGCGCCATGCTGTGGTTAATTCCGAGGAATGCATTGGCAAATGCTTCACCTGCCAGCGTCGACGCCAGTGCCATATGTTCTCTGGCTGCCGGATCATTTGCGCCGTTTGCATATGCGGAAGGCAGATAATCAAAGACCAGTTTTGTCGCTTTCAGGGCAATGCCGTCCGTCATATCGGAAGCCATGATTGAGACATATGCCTCCACCGCATGCGTCATGACGTCGATACCTGACGCGCAGGTAAGTCCCTTCGGCTGGTTCATCATGTTGTCCGCGTCGACGATGGCCATATCAGGCATCAGTTCATAATCCGCCAGCGGCCACTTCGTCCCTGTCGTCTGATCCGTAATGATGGCAAACGGCGTCACCTCGGAGCCCGTGCCGGAAGACGTGGGAATCGCAACGAAATAAGCTTTCTTCCCCATCTCCGGATAGGTATAAATCCTCTTCCGGATATCCATGAAATTCATGGCCATATCTTCAAAGCTTGCATCCGGGTATTCGTACATGACCCACATGATCTTGGCCGCGTCCATCGCAGAGCCGCCGCCGAGCGCGATGATGACATCCGGGCCGAAAGCTGCCATCTGGCGCGTGCCCTCCTGCGCGCACTGAAGCGTCGGGTCCGGAGCCACATCGTAGAAGCAGGCGTGCATGATCCCCATCTGGTCAAGCTTCTCCTCGATCGGCTTCACATATCCGTTCTGATACAGGAAGGTGTCAGTCACGATGAAGCATTTCTTTTTGTGCATGACAGTGCCGAGCTCGTCGAGTGCCACCGGCATACAGCCCCTCTTAAAGTAAACCTTCTCCGGCATGCGCATCCACAGCATGTTCTCTCTCCTTTCCGCGACAGTCTTGATATTCAGAAGATCCATAACGCCCACATTGTGGGAAATGGAGTTGCCTCCCCAGGATCCGCACCCGAGTGTCAGGGACGGAATAAGCCTGAAGTTGTAGAGATCGCCGATCCCGCCGTGGGACGAAGGCGTATTGATCACGATGCGGCATGCATTCATGCGGTCTGCGTGCTTCGCCATTTTCTCTTTTTCATTTGTATTTATGTAGAGTGAGGCCGTGTGTCCGGGGCCGCCTTCCATCAGCAGCTGCTCGGCCATATCAAGCGCTTCGTCAAATGTATCTGCCTTGTACATGGCCAGTACCGGAGACAGTTTTTCATGCGCAAACGGTTCGGAGACGTCCGTATCCGTCACCTCGCCGATCAGGATCTTCGTTTTCTCCGGCACTTCGACGCCGGCCATCTGTGCGATTGTGCATGCCTTCTGGCCGACGATCTTCGCGTTGACGCCTCCGTTGATAATAACAGTATTGCCGACTTTTCCGATCTCGTCGCCCTGCAGGAAGTAACATCCGCGCTTCTTAAACTCCGCCTTCACTTCGTCGTAAATGTCGGAGAGTACCGTCACGGACTGCTCGGATGCGCAGATCATACCGTTATCAAACGTTTTGGAGTGAATGATCGAATTCACGGCAAGCTTGATGTCAGCAGTGCTGTCAATGATGACCGGCGTATTGCCCGCGCCGACGCCGAGCGCCGGTTTGCCGGAAGAATAAGCGGCGCGCACCATGCCGGGGCCGCCCGTCGCCAGAATGCAGTCGCATTCCTTCATGACAAGATTTGTCAGTTCAAGAGACGGCACATCGATCCAGCTCACAATATGCTCCGGCAGCCCCGCCTTCATGGCGGCGTCAGTGAGCAGTTTCGCAGCCTCGATCGTGCTTTTCTTTGCCCGGGGATGGGGGCTCAGGATAATGGCGTTCCTCGTCTTCAGGCAGAGAAGGATTTTAAAAATCGCCGTTGATGTGGGATTTGTGGTGGGAATCACGGCAGCGATGAGACCGATCGGTTCGGCGATTTTTTTTATGCCGTAGACCGGGTCTTCCTCCAGGACTCCGCAGGTCTTCGTGTTTCGATATTGGTTGTAAATATATTCAGCCGCGTAATGGTTTTTGATGACTTTGTCTTCAATGACACCCATGCCCGTCTCTTCGACGGCCATCTTTGCGAGGGGAATCCTCGCCTTGTCGGCAGCCATGGCGGCTGCACGGAAAATGCTGTCTACCTGTTCTTGTGAAAATGTCGCGAACTGTTTCTGTGCTTCGCGCATAACGGCCAGCTTCTGCGTCAGGTCTTCGACTGTTGCGATTACAGCCGGATTTTCATTTGTTCCCATTCTATTTCCTTTCTGCTTTCTGCTGCACATCAGGATTCAGAATAATTTTACAATAAATTATATTTGTCGGCAAATATTTTATAGATTAAAATAAAATACTTTTTTGAATTTCGAAACAGGCATGATGTCTATAAAGTGATGCAGAAGAATACGTCCTGATGGTATAATAATAAATAATGACGAGGGTGCCTGTCACCC
>CACZTA010000036.1 GCA_902783935.1 uncultured Lachnospiraceae bacterium
AAAATCACCGGATTCACGAGCCTGTGTCTCAGACTTGATATCGATCTTATAACCGGTAAGGCGGGCAGCCAGACGCGCATTCTGGCCTTCTTTCCCGATTGCCAGCGAGAGCTGGTAATCAGGCACGATCACTTTTGCGGACTTTTCATCCGGATCCGCACCGACTGTAATGACTTTGGCCGGGCTGAGCGCATTCTCGATCAGTACTGCCGGATTTTCATTCCAGGCGATAATATCGATCTTCTCTCCGCGGAGTTCATTGACGACTGCATTAACGCGCGAGCCGTTTATGCCGACACAGGCACCGACAGGATCCACATCGGGATCATTTGAAGAAACGGCCATTTTTGTGCGGGAACCCGGTTCTCTGGATACTCCCCGGATTTCAACCGTACCGTCCCTCACCTCGGAGACTTCTTCTTCGAACAGCTTCCTGACAAGATCCGGATGCGTCCTGGAAACCAGGATTTTAGGTCCTTTCGTCGAGTTCTTGACATCGACGACATAGACTTTGACGCGTTCCGCCGTCTGGAAATGTTCGGATTTTACCTGTTCGTTTTCATTCAGCATGGCGTCCGCCTTGCCGAGGTTGATACAGTAGGATTTCCCCTGCATTCTCTGGACGACACCTGAGACAACCTCACGGATTTTGCTGTTGTATTTATTATAAACGGCATTTCTCTCTTCTTCGCGGATACGCTGCAGTATGATATTCTTTGCATTCATGGTTGCGATCCGGCCGAATGCCTTGGAATTAATGTCAACCGTAATAATATCCCCTGCCAGCACATGCGGATCTGTTTTCCGCGCTGTTTCCACCGTGACCTGAAGCGTCGGATCGACGATATGGTCCTCATCCTCCACGACTTCTTTCTCGGCAGTGACGGAATATTCGCATGTTTCCGGATCAATATGCACATTTATATTGTCATTCTTTCCGAAGTGAGATTTGCAGGCTGTCAGCAGCGACTGTTCAATAGAATCGAGCAGCGACGCTTTGCTGATTCCTTTCTCCTTTTCAAGCAGTTCGATAGCTTCCTTCAGTTCCGAACTCATTCTTACGGTTTCCTCCTTAAATAACATTAAAAATCAAAAGCAAGACGGATCAGCGATATATCGGCTTTCTGTAACAGAAGTTCCGTATCCGCACCATCCGGCAGAATGCTGACTGTCCGGCCGTCAAAGCCCGTCAGCTTTCCGGTGAATTCTTTTTCCTTCATTCCTTCAGGCGCCTTATACGTCTTCACTTCAACCATGCGGCCCATGGCATATTCGAAATCCCTCGGGCGTTTCAGTTTTCTGCCGAGCCCCGGAGAACTGACCTCCAGAATATATGCTTCCCGGATGAAGTCCTCCTCATCAAGAACAGGATCAATGGCGCGGCTGACCGCCTCACAGTCATCGATGCTGACACCGCCGTCCCTGTCGATATAAATACGCAGAAAATAATCTGATCCCTCCTTAACGAATTCAACGTCAACGGGAATCAGATGCTTTTCTTCAAGAATCGGCCGAAGAAGGTCCCATGTCTTCTGTTCATATTCTTCACGTCTGCTCAAAACCGTTCACTTTACCCTTTGCAAAAACTCAGGAGCGGACGACCGTCCGCTCCTGTGAAACAACTACATTACGGATAGTAATATAGCACCTGCTCCCGAAAAATGCAAGTATATTCACGCTTTTTTCTTTCTTGTTCCTTTTCCGCCCCGTTTTGCCATTCTGAGTTTCTTCAGGGATAAGGAAGAGCCCATATACGGAATCACACAGTCCTCTGCATTGCTCAGAAGCCAGACGCCGTCCAGCCTGTCATCTTCAGACAGTTCCATGCCCCTGACGCCAAGCGCAGCTTTTTTCTGGACGGATGTCTCCGACAGCGGGAACCGCAGGAAATAACCGTCCCGGCTTTTCAGGACTGCCTGTTCACAGGTGTCTGAACGCAGCACGGCGGTCAGCCGGTCGCCCTCAGCGAGCTTTGTGGACTGTATCGTCCTGATTCCGGTCACAAACTCCGAACCCGACGTTCTCTTCACCAGTCCCTTCTCCGTCGCAAAGAAAAGCTCGCTCATACCGGTCTCCGACATCGAGGCAGCATAGAGGATCCTCTCGTTCTGATTTGAGAAATGGCTGATATTATCGACCGGGATTCCCTTTTCCCTGAGTTTTTTCTGCGGGATATCCGTTATTTTTACGGAATGCATTTTCCCTGTGTCCGTGAAAATGCAGATTCTGTCTGTATTCATCACCCGGATCAGTGTTTTATAATCCGCTTCGCAGGCTTCTCTGTTTTTCTCATAAACTGCCGGATCAATTGTCTTGACATAGCCGAAGCGGTCCATACAGAAAACAACCTCTTCCTCGACAAACCCCGGTGCCTCCACCACGATCTCCCCTGCATCCTCAATAACGGTCCTGCGGGGAACGGCATATTCCTTCTTCATGGCTTTCAGCTCACGGATGATCTGGCCGGCCATGGATTCATGGTTTTCCAGAAGATCCTGGTAAAAAGCAATCTTTCTGACCGTTTCTTCATAATCCTTCTGGAGTATCTCTATCTCCAGTCCGATCAGTTTGACAAGCCTCATGTCCAGGATGGCATTTGCCTGTCTTTCGGTGAACATGAGCGCCGCTGCCATTTTTTTACTCTTCGCAGACTTGAAACGGATTCCCTCTGTCTTTCCCATGACGAGACAGTCGACCGCGGTCTTCCTGTTTTTTGAGCCGCGCAGGATTTCAATAATCAAGTCGATCACATCGACTGCCCGGATCAGGCCTTCCTGTACTTCTTTCTTTTCCAGCTCCTGTGCGAGAAGGTTTTCATACTTCCTCCCTGCCACTTCAAACTGGAAATCCACCCCTGCCTCAAGGATCTGCCTGAGTGACATCGTTTCGGGTCTTCCTCCCGAGACGACAAGCATATTGACGCCGAAGGTGTCCTCGAGTTTTGTTTTCTTATACAGAAGCCCGCAGACCCGGTCAATATCAGCTCCTTTTCTGCATTCAATGACAATCCGGATTCCTTCTTTTCCGGACTGGTTTGAAATATCGGCTATGTCTGTCGTCTGCCTGGTCTCCGCGAGCTGCGCCGCATCATTGAGGAACTTGCTGATCCCGCTTCCGAGCATCGTATAGGGGATTTCGGTGATGACAATGTTTGTCCTGCCGTTCCTGCCCTTCTCGATCTCAACCTTTCCGCGGATCCTGATCCTCCCGCTCCCGGTCCGGTAGATATCCGCCAGGTCTTTCCGGTTGACGACGATGCCGCCGGTCGGAAAATCCGGTCCCTTGATCATTCCGAACAGTTCATCATCACTGAGATCCGCATCATTAATAAGGGCGATGACCGCATCAATCACTTCCCCGATATTGTGAGGGGGAACAGAAGTCACCATCCCGACCGCTATCCCGTCCGCACCGTTAATCAGGACATTCGGAAGCCGCGCCGGCAATACTTCCGGTTCCTGTTCCGTCTCATCAAAATTCGGAATAAAGTTGACGACATCCCTGTCAAGATCACTCAGGAAAACATCCTGTGTGAACTTTTCCAGACGGGCTTCCGTATAGCGCATCGCCGCGGCCCCGTCCCCCTCGGCCGAGCCGAAATTCCCGTGACCGTCAATCAGCACACGGCCCTTTTTGAACGGCTGCGCCATCACGACAAGTGCATCATAGATTGAGCTGTCTCCGTGAGGGTGATACTTGCCCATCGTATCTCCGACGATACGCGCACACTTTCTGTACGGGCGGTCCGCTCTTGTTCCCAGTTCCCACATATCATAGAGAACTCTCCTCTGAACCGGCTTCAGGCCGTCCCGGACATCCGGCAGGGCGCGTGAGACGATGACGGACATTGCATAGTCTATGTAGTTTTTCTGCATGATCTCGGAATAATCCGTACGGATAATCCGATCTTCTCTATCAGCCATATTTACCTCGCATCAGCATTCAGACCAGGCTCTGCCGGGGCTGTCTCCTCCCGATAATCAGACATCCAGTTCCGCATCCGCGGCATGTTCATAGATGAACGCCCTTCTCGGAGGAACGTCAGTCCCCATAAGAATGTCCGTGATATCGGACGACAGTCCCGGATCATCGATTTCGATCCGCCTCAGCAGCCTCGTCTCCGGG
>CACZTA010000037.1 GCA_902783935.1 uncultured Lachnospiraceae bacterium
CCGGCGAGAGTCGGTCTCGGAATGCCGTCCGGGAATCTTTCCCTGATCTCCGAAGCATACCGGCAGGCAGTGATTTCCCTCGAGATCGGACGGATTTTCTACGGGGGCGAGCATGTGCTGTTTTACGACGGCCTCGGCATAGGCAGACTGATTCACGACCTTCCGGAGGATTCCTGCCGGCTTTTCCTGAAAGAGGTGTTCAGCAGCGGGAGCCCGGATGATCTGGATGAGGAAACGATCGGAATCATAAATGCGTTTTTCGAAAACAACCTGAATATTTCGGAAACGGCGAGGAGCCTGTATATTCACAGAAATACGCTGGTCTACCGGCTGGAGAAGCTCTGCGGCCAGACAGGCCTTGACCTGAGGGTATTTGAGGACGCCCTGAAGCTGAAGCTGGCGATGATGATATCGGACAGGCTGAGAGCCGGGCGTCAGGAAGGAGTTATAACAAGATGAAGAAAGAACCGGAAACAATACAGGAAAAAATACCGGAAAATGAAAATCCGAAACCGGAAAGCGGCGGTGTTGGAAAAGTGCTGTACGAACTGCTTCCGTATGCGGCTATCGTAGTGGGTGTCCTGCTTCTGAATTCTTTTATCATTATCAATGCCAAGATCCCGTCGCAGTCGATGGAGACGACCGTGATGACGGGCGACCGGCTGTTCGGGAACAGGCTGGCATACATGAAAGAGGATCCGGCCCGCTATGATATCGTGATTTTCCACTATCCGGATGATGAAAAGCAGCTTTTTGTGAAGAGGCTGATCGGGCTTCCGGGCGATACGATCGAAGTTCGCGACGGCACCGTCTATATCAACGGCGAACATGACCCGCTGGAGGAGGAATTCACGAGCACGAACAGACATGATGACTACGGGCCTGTGACAGTGCCTGAAGGGTGCTATTTCATGATGGGCGACAACCGCGCCCACAGCAACGACTCCAGGTTCTGGACGACCACGTTCGTGAAGCGGGAGCAGATCGTTGCCAGGGCGGGGCTCCGCTACTGGCCGGTCAACAAGATCGGGTTTGTCAACAAGTACAGTAAAAATTGATTTCGACCGTTAACAGTTTTTACATAGAATGCGTATATAATGAGGGGACAGCGGGCTCAATGCCGCTGTCCCCCGCGTTTTCTGAGCGGAGGGATTAAAAGAGTGAAGGATCTTCAGAAAGGAGAATCACTACGATGAAGAAAGGGATATGGAAAAAAGCGTGCACCGCAGTCATGACTGCAGTGATGCTTGCAGCAGCTGCTGCTCCGCAGACGGCATTTGCGGACAGCCGCAAGGTCGTCACGCTGGGCGCGGATCTGAATGAAGCGCAGCAGAAGTCGATCCTGAAGTATTTCGGCGTTGATCTGAATAAGGTGGATGTGATCTATGTCACCAACCAGGACGAGCGGGACCACCTGGGTTCGCACGTTCCTCTCGAACAGATCGGCACGCGGACCATCAGCTGCGCATATGTGCAGCCGAAGGCGAAGGGCGGGATCCAGGTAAAGACCGCCAACTTCAACTGGGTGACATCCAACATGATCGCCTCGGCGCTCTCCACGTCAGGCGTGAAGCACTGCGATGTGATCGCGGCTGCCCCGTTTGAGGTGTCCGGCACAGGCGCGCTCACGGGTGCCATCATGGCGTATGAAGCCGCTTCCGGCGAGACGCTGAAGAAAGAGAAAAAGGACACCGCTGTCCAGGAAATCGTGACGACGAGCCAGGTGGCGGAGACCATGGGCCAGCAGCAGGCGACCCAGATTGTCAATGATATCAAGATCCAGATTATTGAAGAGCAGGTGGATGCTTCGGAATCGGAGCTGATCGACGGGATTGTGGACGACGTGATTGACAGCGCCTACGACAATCCGGAAGTGACCGTCCGCCTGTCGGATGAGGACCGCGAGGCGCTCCGTGAACTGGCCGACAGCATCGCGCAGCAGCATTATGAGTATGAAGATGTTAAGGATACCCTCGAGCGGGTCGAGCGCAATACCTCTGAAAATGCCGCTCCGGATATCAACGTCAATGTCAACATCGACAACTCGAACCAGAATTCCAACGAACAGAGCGCAAACGCAAACCAGAACACGGATGTAAATCAGAACCAGGATCAGAACCAGAGCAATGAAGGGACGCAGGAGCTTTCTGACGACAGCATTCTCATGAATACAGACGACGCCGCGCTCGGCGATGACGTCATCATGGATGCGACGGCGCAGGAAGCGGTGCCCGCGGAAGCGCCTGCCATCGAACAGGAACCGGAGGCTGAAGAGGAAGACCTGCCGTTCGAGATCGTGACGCAGGATGCAGGCGGCATCGATGAAGACGGAACGGAGCTCCAGGAAGCGCCCGCACCGGCGGAAACAGAGCTGACGGAAGAACCGGCTCCCGCAGACAATACCCCGGCAGAAGAGCAGGCACCCGCGGATAATACCCCGGAAGAAGAACTGCTGCCCGCTGATAATGCACCGGCGGAAGAACCGGCACCCGCGGATACGGACCTGACGGAAGAAACTGTTCCGGAGGAAGAACCCGCACCGGAAGAGGAACCGGCACCGGCAGAAGAGCAGACTCAGGAAGAGCCGGCGCAGGAAGAACCCGCACCGGAAGAACCGGCAGAAGCTCCGGTCATTAAGATCGGAAATGAAGCGGACGGAAGGGCGTTTGACGGATTTGCGCTCCGCATTTATACGGGAGCAGGCCTCGTTCCGGCATCCGGCACGGTCGTGATCCGTGATGAGGGCGGCAATGAAGTGCTGAACGCCGACCTGTCAGATACCTCCGCATGGGCGGCTTCTGAAGTGAAGGATCAGGCACTTCTCGCGGATCTCGGCATGGATGCGGCAAACTGCATCTGCATTTTCACAAACCGCGCAGGACTGGCGGACTCCGGCTCCTTCACGGTTTCCGCAGAGATTACGTTTGCGGATGCGGATGAGTCGGGCAGACCGGTTCCGGGTACGGAAAAGACGGCTGCTTCGGCAGAAGCAAAAGCTTCCTACAAGGCATCTGCGCTCAGTATCGCTCCGGACACGGATTTTGAGGAAGGCGGTCTCGCAGTGATCAGGCTTGCGCTTCCGGAGGGGGCGAGCGCACAGATCCGCTCCTCGGATATGGATGTGGCAGCGCCTTATGAGACGTCTGTCGGAGGAAGCGAATCTTCCGCGGAAGCGGTGGAAGAAGGCTCGCCGGAGATTTCCGTCGGCCTCCTGAACAAGGGTGAAGCCGTTATCTCAGCCGACATTTTTGGCAGTGACGGTGGAGCGCTCGGCACGGAGACGCTGACGATCGCGGTTTTCTGAACCGCGCCGCCGGCCCGGCAGGACCGGGAAATACAGGCTGTATGATTAACAGAACAGGCGAAAGGCTGACGGGCAACCGCCGGCCTTTCCTTTGGAAAGGACAGAAAATGAGTGCGGGGAGAAGACTGTTTTTGATGGGGCTGGCAGCATTTCTGTCTGTCTGGGCGGTATCCGCGGTGACGGCCGGAAGGGTTGCTGCGGAGACCTCAGAACCGGTTGTTTCCACGGCGGAAGCACCGGCGGATGTGCAGGAGGAAAACATGCGCGCAGACGGAGAGGATGAGGAGATTCTGGAAAGTATCCGGTCCATGACCCCTGAAGAAAAAATCGGACAGTTGTTTATCGTAACGCCGGAAGCGCTGACCGGGTCAGGCGGGGTGACGTATGCCGGTGAAACGCTCGCGGAGGAAATCCGTCTCTGTGCACCGGGCGGTTTTATTTTCAATGAATGGAACCTCAGTGATCCGGACCAGACGAAAACCCTTCTCGGCGATATGATCCGGATCTATGAAGAAGCAGGGCTCCCCGGACCGTTTCTTGCGCTCGATGAAGAGGGCGGCTGTGTGACGCGCATCGCAAAAAACAGCGCCTTTGAGGCGCCTCAGTTCCCGGATATGCGTGAGATCGGCGCAGGCGGGAATCCTGATGACGCAGCGCTGGCGGGCAGCGTGATCGGCGGATACCTGAGCCTGCTCGGCTTCAATATGGACTTCGCGCCGGTGGCGGATGTCCTGACAAATCCGGATAATACGGTCGTGGCCAGGCGGTCCTTCGGTTCCGATCCGGTCCTCGTTTCCGAAATGGTCAGGGCGATGTCCGGGCAGCTTTTGTCAAACGGGATTATCCCCGTGCTCAAACATTTTCCGGGGCACGGGGCCACGGCGGGAGACACCCATAACGGCTATGCGGCTGCAGACAGGACGTACGAGGAACTGCTCCGGAGCGAACTGGTGCCGTTTGCGGACGGGACAGCGTATGCACCGGCTATGATGGCGGCTCACATCTCACTTCCGGAAGTGACGGGTGATGATCTTCCTGCCTCCCTGTCGAAGACGCTGATTACCGGGGTGCTTCGGGAAAAGCTCGGGTACGGGGGACTGGTCATCACGGATGCCATGAACATGGGGGCCGTCGTCAGCCAGTATTCTTCAGCGGAAGCGGCCGTGATGGCGGTTGAGGCCGGCTGCGACATTATCCTTATGCCTGCGGATTTCCGGGCGGCGAGAGAAGGCCTCCTTGAAGCCGCCGCATCCGGACGGATCACAGAAGAAAGAATTGATGAATCACTGTACAGGATCCTGTCGGTTAAAAAAAGATTCCTGCAGAAATAAAGGGGATACCGGATTTCGTACCGGCTGTGCATGATTTTCCGGATAAAACAAAAAGCACATCCGGCGTACCGGATGTGCTGATTGTAAAAAGGGAAGGAGTGCTCTCTCTCACGAGAGCTGTATGAAAAAGAAATGTTTATCTTTCTTTTATGTTTAATATAGTAAATTCGTTCTGTGAAAAGAAAGTGAACAAAAGACGAAAGCTCTGTGTACGGAAACTGTTCCGCTTTTTACCGCAGAGATTATCTGCCGGGGACATCAGTCTCCGGCTTTTTCGTCCTCTTTCATCCCGTTTATATGAGCACAGATTGCATCAAATGTCTCTTCGCTCAGATCGTGTTCCACCTTGCAGGCGTCTTCGCGTGCATTTTCGGGACTGACACCGAGCATCTCAAAGAAGCTGGTAAGGACTTTGTGGCGGGTGTAGATCCGCTGGGCGATTTCCATGCCTTTGTCTGTGAGAACTATGAAGTTTGCATGATCCATCGTAATATAACCGTTCTCGCGAAGCTGCTTGGTGGCATAGCTGACGGAAGGCTTTGTGACGCCGAGATGTTCGGCTACGTCGATGGATCTCACATAACCGTGGCGCTCTTTCATAATCAGCATCGCTTCAAGATAATCTTCTGCGGATTTATGAATTACCAATTTGATCACTCTCCTTTCATTTAACCAAGATTAACATAAATTAACTCAGAATTCAATCCGTTTTTCTCCAAAACAGCATATATTAACTGGCCGGTGACGGC
>CACZTA010000038.1 GCA_902783935.1 uncultured Lachnospiraceae bacterium
CTGAAGACATATGAGGAACTTGAGACGGATATCGTCATTATCGGTGCCGGCGGAGCGGGCATGACCGCAGCGATCAATGCATCACAGGCCGGCAAGGATGTCATCCTGCTTGAGAAGATGCCTTATGCCGGCGGCAATACGACAAAAGCGACCGGCGGCATGAACGCGGCGGAAACACATTATCAGGAAGAGCAGGGTATTGAGGATACGGTCGAGCAGTTCATCGAAGATACGATGGAAGGCGGCCATAATATCAACGACAAAGACCTTGTCACAGTCATGGCGGAGAATTCTGCTGCAGGAATTGACTGGCTCGATTCGATCGGCGCCCCGCTTCCGAAGGTTTCCTTCTCCGGCGGCGCGACCAATCAGCGCATCCACGCTCCTGAAGACGGCTCCGGCGTCGGCGCGTTCCTTGTGACGGCATTCCTGAAGAAGATTGATGAACTCGGAATTAACGTCATGTACAACACGACTGCCACAAAACTGATGACGCTCGAAGGCGCGGTCACCGGCGTCATGGCGGAGAGCGACACTGCAAACTATACGATCCATGCAAAGGCGGTTATCCTGGCGACAGGCGGCTTCGGCAATAATGAGGACATGATCGTCAATTACCGTGAAGACCTGAAGGGCACTGTCACGACAAGTGCGCCGGGCATTACGGGTGACGGTATCGTGATGGCGGAGGCAGTCGGTGCGGGCCTCGTCGATATTGACCAGATCCAGCTGCATCCCACGGTTGAGCAGAAGACGAGCATGCTGATCACGGAAAGCGTCCGCGGCGACGGTGCGATCCTGGTCAACCAGGACGGAAAACGCTTCACAAATGAGCTGCTTACCCGCGACGTGGTATCAGCGGCAGAGCTTGAGCAGCCCGGCAGCTATGCATACATTATTTTCGACCAGAAGCTTCGCGAAGGCCTGAAAGCGACCGAGAAGTATGTGTCTACGGGCATTACCGTACAGGGAGACACAATTGAGGACCTGGCGAAGCAGATCGATGTGGATCCGGCCGTGCTTGCCGAGACGCTGAAGAACTGGAACCAGTATGTGGCTGATCAGAAGGATCCGGATTTCGGGCGTGACACAGGTATGGAAAATGATCTGAGCACGGCTCCGTATTATGCGATCAAGATCGCACCGGGCATCCATCACACGATGGGCGGTGTGCATATTGACACCGAGACACATGTCATTGATACAAACGGAAACCCGATACCGGGGCTCTTTGCGGCAGGTGAAGTAGTCGGCGGCGTGCACGGCGGCAACCGGATCGGCGGCAATGCAGTGGCAGACATCGTGGTCTTCGGCAGAATCGCCAGCGACAGCGCAGTGGCCTATTGCGACGAAAAGAAGTAAACCGTCCGGTGATTCAAAACGAACGGAATAAGAAACTCCCAAAGCGCAGCAGCTTCGGGAGTTTCTCTGTCTGTATTTGCAGAGAGGCACATACGGCACATGATTAAAACGGGAAAAGTGCACAGGGCACATGTTTTTGCGTGCACGACACACTTAACAAGTTTTCAAATTTTTTGTGAAGTTCATGGGTTTCGCACAATTTTCTCTGCTTTTTTTATGCATTTTTCACTGTACCCGATTGACATATTACCAAAAAATAGCCATAATTGTAGTGGATCTGAAAACCAAACCGTTTCTGAAAAAGAGACAACGAAAGGAGTAACTGTTTATGAAAATCAAGAAACTTGTAGCAGTTCTTATGGTTTCCATGCTTGCCATGACCGGAGCGGTTTCCGCGAGTGATTCCGGCGCAGAAGCAGCTGAAGGCGGCCTGATCGAAGCAGGGCTGGACGGCAGCGATGTCAAAGTCGGTGTTGTCGTTAAATCTCTTGCTGACCAGTACTGGACACTTGTTCAGGCAGGCGCTGAAGAAGCAACAGCAGCATACGGCAATGAACTTACATTCATCGCTCCGAACTCTGAAGCAGACGTTCAGAAGCAGGTTGAGAATATCGAGACCCTGACATCTGCAGGCGTTGATGTCATCTGCATCGCTCCGTCGAATGACGAGACAGTTCTTCCGGCACTGCAGACAGCAGTTGACCAGGGAATCAAGGTGATCGCGGTTGATACGGATTCCTCTCTGCCGGACAAGGCTTCCTTCATCGGCACAGGTAATGAGTCTGCTGCCAAGGAAGGCGCTCTCTGGGCTGCTGAGCAGGTCGGTGAAGGCGCAAAGGCGATCGTTCTCCGCGGACGTCTCGGTGACGCAACACATGATGCACGTGAAAAGGGTATCACGGAAGGTCTGGAAGAGAAGGGCGTAGAGATCCTTGAAGTTCAGGCTGCTGACTCCACAGAAGAGAAGGGCATGCAGGTCGCTGAGAACCTCCTCAACAAGTATGATCAGGTTGACCTCATCATCACAACTGCTGACTCCATGGCTACCGGCGCTATGAATGCTGTTGAAAAGGGCGGCTATGAAGGCGTCAAGATCATGGGCTTCGACGGCACTGTCCCGGGCTGCCAGTATGTTGTTGACGGCAGATGGCTCGGCACAACAGCTCAGTCTCCGTATAACATGGGTGTCCTGGCTGTGACGAACGCAATCAAGCTTGCTCACGGCGAGACCATCGAAGAGCGCATTGACTCCGGCCAGACGGTTGTCGGCCCGGACAACGCAGCAGATTTCCTGGCAGACCTTCAGTCCAAGGTCGGCTGATAGAAACAGCTGTACGATTTGATTTTAAGGGTTGCGTTTTAGCTGAATAAGCGAGATTCCCGAACAACTCCTTTCGGGGAGTTGGTCGGGTTTCTTACATTTACCGGAAAAGCAGAAACAGAATCGAAGAAAGGGGGAGAAATACGTTGGGCGAATTAATCATGGAATTGCGGCACATCACCAAATATTTCCCCGGTGTTATTGCTCTCAAAGATATGTCATTTGAGGTACGCACTGGCGAAGTGCATGGCCTGATCGGTGAGAACGGCGCGGGCAAATCGACACTGATTAAAGTACTGACGGGTGTCAATATTCCCGAAAAAGGACAGATTATCGTTGACGGCAAGGAAGTCCATTTCAAAAACCCGAATATTGCGAAAAGCTACGGCGTCGGCTGTATCTATCAGGAACTGAATATCTGTCCTGACATGAGCATAACGGATAACCTGTTCATGAATTATTATCCGAAAAAGAACGGTTTCCTGCTCGACTACAACTGGATGGACCAGCGGGCCAGAGAAATCATGCATCAGCTGGGCGTTGATATTGATGTCCACACTCCGGCCGGACGTCTTGGCCTGGGCGTGCAGCAGATGATTGAAATCGGAAAATCGGTGCTGGCGGAAGCACGTGTAATTATTATGGACGAGCCGACCTCATCTCTTTCCAATGCGGAAGTCGAGCAGCTCATGAAGACGACAAATGAGCTGAGGGACAAGGGAATCGCCATCATCTTCATCTCTCATAAACTGGAAGAAATGTTCCGGATCTGCGATGTGATCACAGTCATGCGTGACGGGGAGCACATCAGTACGCATCCGGTCGAAGAAGTAACCGAAGACAGTCTGATTGCAGACATGGTTGGCCGCACGCTGGATGATCTCTTCCCGAAGGAAGTCTACCCGAAAGGGGAGGAGGCCCTGCGCGTGGAACATCTCAATTCAATCGGTGTGCTGAACGATGTCAGCTTTAAGGCGTATAACGGTCAGGTGCTCGGCTTTGCAGGCCTGGTCGGCGCAGGACGTACTGAGACGATGAGGGCAATCTTCGGCGCGGATCCGCTGGATTCCGGAGATGTCTACGTCCACGGCAAAAAAGTCAGAATTGTCCGGCCGATGGACGCGATTAAAAACAAAATCGCATTCCTTACCGAGGACCGCAAGGGTGAAGGTCTGATCCTGGACGCCAGCGTCAAAAACAACCTGTTCCTTGCCTCGATCGACAAAGACTCGAAGAACGGATTCCTGAATGAGAGCAAGTATGCCCAGGTCGGAGAGGAGAATATCAGGACCTACTCCATAAAAACACCGAGCCTGGATACACCTGCCGGGTCTCTCTCCGGCGGCAACCAGCAGAAAGTCGTCATCGCCAAGTGGATGAACGCCGATGCGGACATCTACATCTTCGATGAGCCGACGCGAGGAATCGACGTCGGTGCGAAGATTGAGGTTTATCAGGTGATCAATAAGCTCTGCCGCGACGGAAAATGCGTCATCATGGTTTCTTCCGAACTTCCGGAAGTCCTCGGCATGAGCGACCGCGTCATCGTTATGCGCGGCGGACGGATTATGGCTGAAATAGACCGTGACGCTGATCATTTCAATTCTGAGGATATCATGAAAGCTGCATGGGGAGGTAAACTGGCATGACAAGTACAAATAAAAAGGGCGGAATACTCGGCAAGATCGGCGTTCTGCTGGCACTGATTGTCGTTATTATCATCATGACGATCCTGACAAAGGGACAGTTCCTGAAGTTCCGGAACATCATGAATGTGTTCCGTCAGACACCGATGGTTGCCATGCTCGGACTTGGCGAACTGTGCGTTATTCTTCTGGGCGGTATTGACCTGTCAGTCGGCGCGAACCTGGCGCTGGCGACATGTACCGCCGGCGTGGCATACAAGGCAGGCGTCAACAATTCAGTCCTGCTGATCCTGATCTGTCTGGCTGCAGGAGCAATTTTCGGCGCGATCAACGGCACACTGCTGACAAAGCTTCATCTGCCGCATCCGTTCATCGCAACACTGGGTACCAAGAATATCTATCGAGGACTTGCGCTTCTGATTACGGGAGCTGCTGCGGTACCGTTCGCCATGGGTGATGTACCGGTGCTGAAGTTCCTCGGTGCTGTGTCTATCTCGGGTATATTCCCGGTATCGATTATCTTCGTGGTGATTGTCTTTATCATCATGCACATCTTCCTTTCAAAGACGGCGCTCGGGCGCAAGATCTATTCGTTCGGCGGCAACAAGGAAGCGGCGAGACTGGCCGGTATCAACACTGACCGCGTCCAGATCATCTCTTACGGTCTCTCAGGCTTCTTTGCAGCATGCGCAGGTATTATTTACATGGGCCGTCTGAATTCCGCGGTTCCGCTGGCATATCTGGAAGGCGACTCCGACGCGATCGCTTCCTGTATCATCGGCGGCGCATCGTTCCTCGGCGGCAAAGGTAACGTCTGGGGCACACTTGTCGGTGCGTTCATGATCGCCATTATCCGTAACGGCTGCGACCTGATGGGCATCTCGTCCGACCTGCAGCAGATCGTTATCGGTGTCATCATTATCGGCGCTGTGGCGGTCGACGTGATCCGTGCCCGTGCTGATGCGAAAGCCAAGAGAATGGCTGTCGCCCAGGCGAA
>CACZTA010000039.1 GCA_902783935.1 uncultured Lachnospiraceae bacterium
ATTCCACCTGGCATTCCGCACAGACGATTTCGAAGCGGCACACGCACTTCATGAAGAGATGGGCTGCATCTGCTTTGAAAATCCGTCCATGGGGATCTACTTTATTCAGGATCCTGACGGTTACTGGCTGGAAATCATCCCTCCCAGATAAAAGAGCGGCATAACACTATAAGTGTTATGCCGTGCTTCTTATCAATGCCAGCTTTTCTTCCCTGGACAGCCGCTTGATCTTCCACTCCCTGCTCATGGCCTCGTGCCGGTCTTCGAATGACTCATAATACACCAGTTCTACCGGCAGGCGGGGCCGGGTGTATTTCGCACCGCGGCCGCTGTTATGGGCTTTTATACGGGCTTCCAGGTCCGTCGTCCATCCGCAGTAGAGCGTATCGTCGGAGCACCGCAGAAGATATACGTAATTCAAAGAATCGTCCTCCCTTTATTCCGGGTCGGGATCTATGCTCATCGCGCCGTCCTCGATATCAATGTACACAGCCTGCGAATAAAGATCCTGCCCCTGAACATCTTCCAGGCGGAAGAACAGCATAAACCGGCCGTTCACAAGTTGTTCTTCCGTAAATGCCGTATCTTCTGTCACCGTCAGTTCTTCCGTCTCCACCTCTTCCGTACTGCTGTAATCATCGACCGAAGAGCCATAGTGCAGGATTGTCACCCGGTCTCCGGGCTTCAGCTGCACTGTGTTCCTGCCGGCCATGCCGTTGTCATCTATTCCCTGGCCCGCCCCCAGGATATGATACTCTTCATCATTATAGTCATAGATGACTTTCAGATTGCATTTTTCTCCGTTTAAAAGGATCGGGATACTGTAGAAGGTATAGTCGTCACAGGTATAGCTGACCTCCATGTGGCACAGGCACCCGTCCAGACAGCCCCAGACACCGCGGAAATTGTCGCGGAAGATCCCGTTCTCCCAGTCTGCTTCCATGTCATTATCGGTCCCCAGATAGATGAGATCTTCTTCGTCATAGAGATACAGCTCAAAACAGATATCGCTGAGCGCATCTGTCAGGCGCCCGTCAAGCTCCAGGACTGCACATCCGTTTTCATCAATTATAAGAGGCAGATCTTCCTCCTCAGCACCGACGGCAGAAAGCGTATCCGGCTGCACGTACGTCCCTTCATAGCCGAGCACTTCGGACACATATTCCTGATACTCTTCTTCCAGTTCCCCCGTGAGCATATAGTCGTAATATACACTGAAGCTGTCGCTCGCGCAGACCCCGGTAAAGCTTTCCAGATCTTCTGCATTTCCGTCCAGCGCATAGTAGCAGGAAAGCCCGGACGCCCCCGTCTTATAGCTTCCGTTTACCGTATATACCACACAGTCATCCAGCGCGCTGACAACGTCCTCATAGGAATCCGGAATCAGCTCCCGGTTATGCTCCGCAAGATCTCCCAGGTCAACCATGCCGGAGTAACCGGCACTGTCCGTATTGATTCCATAGTTTTCAGCCCGCTTTGCACCGCGTCCGAACTTCGAGAAATAAGAAGCGTCTTCACACGCATACAGAAGCGCTTCTGTCCCCATGGCATCATATGCCTCAACCAGCGCTCCGACTGCGGTCACATCAACAACAGAAAGCGTGCAGTCCAGATAATCCCCGTATGCCTTGCATCCCTCGAGAAAACTGTCGCAGATCAGTTCCCCCAGCCGGTCTCCTGATATGCCGGTGTCCTCCCCGAGGCTGTGCAGAAAAGAGGCATAATCCCAGCCGCACCCCGGCTCCTGCTCCTCACTGGCCACCATGTAACCGGCATAGCCCTCCAGAACATTTGCCGTCTCGACCGTCGCCATCAGGCAGGCGTCAAAACCCACCATCTCGAGCGGGATCTCTCCGGGCTGTTCTCCGAATACACTCGCAAACGCTTCCTTCATCTCCGCGAGTGTCAGGGCATCGTAATCGAACATCTCGTCAAAAGCAACGCCCTCTATGCTCCCGCCCCCGTGGTTCCACAGGATCACCGCTTCTTTCTCCGCAGGATACTGTTCTGTACAAAATGACAGGAAATCCGCAAAGGTTTCGCTCTCTCCCATACTGGCAAGAGGCTGCTGGTCCACACAGTCGAAGTTTTCTCCCCCGATCACATACCGCTCAAGATAGTCCGGGTCAACCGTCTCATTCTGCCACTCAGAAGCGCCGCCCGTCTCCACGACAACCGTTACGCCCGCCGGAAGTTCCGCATTCAGCATCTCAACCAGGTCATCCGTTGCCGCACCGGCTTCCGACTCGAGATCACTCCCGCACATGTAGAGATAGATGCCCCATTCCGGCATCTCATCCCCGGTCGCTGCCGCAGAAACCGCTCCTGTCATCAAAAAAGTCATTATTGCAGCGGCTGTGATTCCTTTTATTATGACTTTCTTCATATATTAACCACCACTGACGATCATTCCGTCAGTCTTCATTATTTGCAGGCAGCAGCATCCCCAGCAGCATCTCCCGCACATTTTTCGCCGGATCCTCAAGCACGATCTGCAGCGCCCGGTTAAGCTTCTCCCCAATCTCCTTCCCGCGGATTCCGGCCGCAAGCAGGTCGTCCCCGTTTATGGCGAGCTCCCCGATCGTCAGACAGTCGCCCCGCTCAAGTATCCGTTTATAGAGAATTTCCACGTCCCGGAGCCTTTTCAGTTTCTCTTCCCGCAGATAATTGCTCTTCGCTGCATTATCCGCCTTCTGGATGTTCAGATAATCGCAGAAGCAGCTCCTGCCGATGACAGCGGCAGCCCGCCGGACATCCGCTTCCTCTCCTCTCGGGCGTAGATCATGGAACCGGATCAGATGCACAGTCCTCTTTCTCGTCTCGTTATCAAAGCGCAGCCGCCTTAAAATCCCGTCAGCCATCTCCGCGCTCTTCAGGCCGTGTCCCCTGAAATGGTCCATGCCCTGCGGGTCTGTCCGCCGGACTTCAGGCTTCCCGATATCATGCAGCAGCATGACCAGCCTGAGAGACGGGTCACAGGCATCCATCGTGTGCAGGATATGTTCGCCGACATTATACTTGTGATGCGGATTATGCTGCGGTGTCTCCATGCAGACGTCAAACTCAGGCAGGATCACCTTCGTGATGCCGAGCTGATAAAACTCCCGGAAATACATCGGATTCGGCGAACAGATCGTCTTCATCAGCTCGTCCCGGATCCGCTCGGCGCTGATTTTCTTCAGATCTTCGGCATGGGCGGCGATCGCCC
>CACZTA010000040.1 GCA_902783935.1 uncultured Lachnospiraceae bacterium
ACCGCATACATGATAAACTGCGTTCTCAGCGGGACACCGGGGCTTTTCCTGATCTCATCCAGTTCCGCCTCCAGTTCTTCTACCGTTCCTCCCCCGCCGCAGATTTTTCTGGACAGGGCATTGACGGCTTCCACTTTGCGGAGGTCTGTCGCAGTCCCCCGGACCCTGCGTGTCTGCGTCACCGGCACGCCGTCCGGCCTGATGGCGGTCACAAGAATATTGGAGGTGATGGTAAAGACATCTGTTTTTATGAACCCGAAGGCCGTACAGAGGCGGGTGATCGTATCCTCCACGCGGTTTGCCTCTCCCCCGCTCCGGAGAAGAATTTCACCGGCATCGATCACGGCTTTCAGGGTCAGCCGGTAATGTTCGTCAGGATCATTCTCGGCACGGGTATGTACCATATGTTCTGCATTTTCCATCCAGGTTCCGTCTCCTTTTCCTGCGCTTTTTGAAGGGGATTTCATTATGTCTCGCCGGATGTCATATGATTGTCTAACTATTATAATATCCTTTCCGGGAAATGCAAATGCCGAACAATGATTCCGGTTCACGGAATCCGGACCCTGAAAACCGTTTCACCTCCCGCTTCACTGCTCACGCTGATTTTCCCCTTATGGGCATCAACAATATTTTTTGCGATGGAAAGGCCGAGGCCGAAGCCCTCCGTCTCCCGGTTGTGGGAACTGTCGCCCCGGTAGAAGCGGTCAAAGATCCTGTCCATGTCTTTCGGAGCAATTCCGTCCCCGGTATTGGCGACGCAGATTTCTCCCCCGTCCCTTCTGCCCCGGCGGACAGACAATGTAATGCTGCCCCCTTCGTCCGAATATTTCAGGGCATTGCTCAGAAGGATCACCGTCAGCTGCTGCAGCATGTCCCTGTCTCCGTTTACGCGGACACCGTCTTCTGTCTGTATGTCAAAATGCCGCCCCTGCTCGAAAGCCGTGCTCTCAAAGGGAAGCGCCACCTCCAGGACAGTCCGGCCCAGATCGATCTCCTTCAGGTCGGCTGACACCGTATTCCGGTCCATCCTGGCAAGCGTCAGCAGATTCCGGATCAGGGCATCCGTCCGCTTCACCTCCGACCGGATATAGCCCAGATTTTCGTTCTGCCCGATCTCGCCTTCCAGAACTTCCGCATTTGAGCTGATCACGGCGAGCGGGGTCTTCAGCTCGTGGCTCGCGTCCCAGACAAACTGTTTCTGGCGGTCAAAGGCCTCCTGCACCGGATTCGTCAGCATGCGGATCAGGACATACGCCGCCGCACACAGAAGAATACCGGCGATAGATGCAATCAGCAGGGTGTTCTTCAGGACCTGCTGCGCACTCATGATTTCGAGGCGCTCATCCAGAACGATGACCAGCCTCTCCGCATCATCCTCGAGAAGCCTGAAAAACTGCGTCCCGATCCGTCCGGATTTCCGGCCGTCTTTCAGGATTGTCTCCGTCATGTCCGCTACCAGTTCATCCGAGTACAGGTCGCTCCGGTCGCTTCGCCAGCTCTCCGGGGTTCCCTGTTCCGACAGTGAGATGACATAATAGTTGCTCAGTCTCGCCAGTTCATTATCCATCCGGGGCGGCTGGCCCATTATCCCGCCTTCCCGCCGGTCCCTGTCCCTGAGCCCGTTTTTCTCATTTTCCATTTCCGGGCCGTCTTCAGGGTTCCCGTCCGGCGGTACACCCTCTGCATTTATTTTGACATTGGGTCTCAGGCCTTTGTTTTCCGCGAGGATATCAAGCGCTTCCTCCGCCCGGGCAGAAATTCCGCGCCAGTTCATGTAATTGATGGAAATGACCAGGCCCGCCGTCACCAGCAGGATGACCGCCGCCACGAGGAGCGTCATTCTTCTTCTCAGTTTTCCGATCACGTCTCTTCCTCCAGCGAGTAGCCGAGTCCCCGGGCTGTTTTTATCTTTACGGAAGAATTCAGAAAAGCGAGTTTCTTCCTCAGAAAGGAGACATAGACCTCAAGATTGTTGTATTCCGCCTCGCTTTCAAGGCCCCAGATCCGCTCGATCATCGTCTCCCTGGCAAGAATCTGTCCCGGGTTTCTCAGAAACAGTTCCATCATCTGGTATTCCTTTGCGCCAAGCCTGATCGTCTGCCCGCTCGTCCTGCACACGAGGCAGGCATCCTTTTCCGACAGAGTCAGGTCGCCGAGCGACAGCTCCTGCACGACCGCGTCATCTTTTCTCCTCGTAATGGCATGCAGGCACGCGACGAGTTCGGCTTTCTCAAAAGGCTTCGGCAGATAATAATCCGCCCCGCTCTCGAGGCCCCTGATCCGGTCCTCCAGATCCCCTCTGGCCGTCAGCATCAGGACCGGTGTCCGGATCCCCTTCTTTCTGAGTTTTTCAAGAACCGTGAACCCGTCTGTACCGGGCAGCATCACATCCAGAATAACGGCGTCGTACAGACCGCTGCATGCATAATCCAGGCCGTCAGTCCCGTTATAGACCGCATCGGCTTCAAAGTGCTCCTGTTTCAGCATCTTGACGATCGACGCGGACAGA
>CACZTA010000041.1 GCA_902783935.1 uncultured Lachnospiraceae bacterium
GAGAGGACGATGTTGACAAGTACCTGCATCCGGCTGATATTGATGCCGACTTTTTCACGGATCATGTCCAGACGGTAAGCTACCGTATTCCGGTGAAGGTGGAGGACTGCCGCCGTCTCGGAGATGTTCAGCATATTGTCGTGCCAGGCGACGAGTGTCGGCAGGAGATCGGAGCCGTGGACCTGGTCATAGAGGACAAGAGCGCGGTATTCGGGGGAGATCATTCCCTCCAGATCCCATGGATCGGACCGCGCAATCAGCAGGTAGGGTGCCATGTCAGAGTAATAATAGATGCGTGTTTCCGGATTCAGGCGGAGCCCGAGAGAGCGGATCTTCTCCGCCTGGCCGTAGTACAGCTTCAGCATGGCAAGTGAGTTAAATGAATTGCTGATACCGGCAGACAGCCCGTACTCGCGGATGAGTGCCGGTAAATCAGGATACACCGGAGGCGCGCCTGCTGAATCTATCTGGCAGATCAGCAGGAATAATGCATGGCGGTAAACAAAACAGAAGCTTGTTCCGGCACAGAGTTTCTCTTTCAGGAACGGGACAAACTGCTGTTTTTTTGCTTCTGACGGGAGAGATATACTGACTGCGGTATAAAGCGGTTTCCCGGGAAACGCAAAGATTTCCGGTTCTATTTCTTCTCCGTCAAGCAGCTGCTTCAGGGAGTATTCCATTATACCGAGCTTCTGTGCCCCTTCACTGCCGTCTTTTGAGAGAAGGATCCGGAGCGCGTCACAGAGGACCCCGGCCGGGCCGAGATCCTCTTCCGAGAGAGGCCTGGTGATGCTGATAATTAATATATAGCCAAGCGTTTCGCGGTTAAAATCGATCGGGGCCAGGATGCGGGGCATGTTTTTCGCATAGCCGGAGGTGTACAGAAAGGGGGTGCGGTTCTGGAAAAATTGTAATGAATCCAGTTCTCCGCGGTAAACGCCCGCTGTTTCGACCAATGTGCCGGTTTTTGCGGCTTCGGTCCATGCCCTGCTGTTTTCGACAGGACCGCCTGAACTCATTGCGAGAACTCTGGAGGAGGCATTTACCAGTATGATCGGATTATCGAATGCCGCTTTTCTCGCGAGGTCGAGAACTGCGGAAATATCAGCACCGCCGGCCAGTGCCCTGAAGAGAATCACTTCAAGGTTTTCTTTCGTGATCATTCATGTGCCCTCCCCGGTCTGTTTTAAAAATATTTAACATTCATGCATGTATTATAATGCAATTGTGCGTTATGCACAATATCGGAGGGAAAGATTTTGTTTTCCCTCCGATGAAAACAGATCAAATAATGATTATACTGAAAGTAATGACAGGTTGTGATTGCTCTGCTGCATTCGGTCCTTACGGGCCCACCCCTCAGTGCGGCTTTGCAATAAACGGGCCCGCGCATGGTTTCATGTGCCGGGCTCTTTTTATTAGGGTGACAGGTACTTCATGCCCCGGGTACCTGTCACCTCCCCAAAAAGGTGACAGGTACTTTTGAGAAGAGAGCGGATTGCAACGGCTTTCCGCGCGAATTATAATGGCAGGAGCAGGCCGGAAATGATAAAATCGGTGGCAAAAGGGTGACAGGTACCGGGCATAAACGGTACCTGTCACCCTGAATGTGTCACCTTGAAAGGAACGCAGCATGAATATAACAGTCTATCTCGGAGCAAATATGGGAAATGACCCGTCTTTCCGCGAAGCCGCGGAGGAGATCGGGAGGATGATAGCCGGAGAAGGGGACACGCTGATCTACGGCGGGTCCGGCGTCGGCCTGATGGGAATCCTGGCGGATGCGGCACTGTCCGGAGGCGCGGAAGTGATCGGCGTGGAGCCGCAGTTTTTCCTGGACAGGGGTCTTCTCCATGAAGGCATCACAAAGACAATCCCGACGGAAACGATGGCGGAGCGCAAGGTCCTGATGATGGAAATGGGCGATGCCTATATCGCCCTTCCGGGGGGAATCGGGACGCTCGACGAGATTACGGAAGTCATCACGCTCGCGGCGCTTGACAGGCACCGGAAGCCCTGCATCCTCTACAATAAAAACGGATATTATGATCCGCTCGCGGAAGTCTTTGACCGCATGACGGCTGCCGGTTTCCTGTCGGAAGCTGCGAGAAAAAAAGTGCATTTCGCGGCAGATGCGGATGAAATCCGTGCAATTCTTAAGGGTACCAGGTACTCTTAATTTAGTTTTATCCATAAAGCATGCCACCCGGCCGCCAGCGCCCCGCGGATATCCGCCTCGGGATTGTCGCCGATCATGAGCGTCTCTTCCGGGCGGACGCCGCATCTTGCCTCATACGCGCGGAACGCCCCGAGATGCGGCTTGTCCGTATCAATGTCGCCGGTCACGAGGATATTTTCCTCCGGTATCCATTTCGTGAGTCCCAGCGCCCGGATCTTATTCCGCTGGTGTGCGGACGGCCCGTTCGTCAGGACACCCAGAAACGGCGCGGGCGACACCTCCGCGAGGGTGTCAAAGAGCTCCCGGAACGCGGGGACCAGGCGGATCTCTCCCTGCGCTTTCTCGTAAATCTCTTCAAATGCAAGCGCCTCCTCCCGCGTCACCGTGATCCCGCATGCGGCGAAGCTGAGAACGGTTCTCCTGACAAGCATCTCCTCCATATTGATTTCGCCGCGCATCCGCCTGCGGTATTCTTCTTCCGTGAAGCGGCGGCTTTTCCTGAACAGCGTCTCCTCGTCGGGCCATCCTTCCTCCCGCTCCCTGCGCGCGGCAAAAGCCAGCCGGTAGGCGCGGAGATAAGGCTCCGAGCGCCGGTACAGCGTCTCATCCACATCAAAAACCAGATTCGGAAACGGCACTGTGCGGAGCAATGCAGCCGCTTCATCAGCCGTGACGGCTCTCGTGTCCTGATCAAAAATCTGTGTATTCATCATCATTCTCCTGAATGCATGCGCATCGGGTGTCCCTCCCCGCAGTGTCTTAAAGTTCCCCCGTAAACGGAAGAAAACATGATTTTCCAACACGATAATGACAGGCGTGCGGGATTAGCTTTATAATAACACTATTACAGCTCAGTCAGACTTGAAAAAGTATGGAAAAGCGGATCTTTAAAGATCCCGTACGCACAGGACGGAGAAACGGACAGGATGTTTGGAGAACACTTTATACTGAATGAACATACGCTTTCGATCATCGACTCGATCGGCATGCATATGCCGGGCGGCTTCTTTATCTATAAGGGAGACGGAACTGATGAGCTGCTTTATGCCAACCGGGCGGTCATTGATCTGTTCGGCTGTGAAAGCCAGGAGGATTTTAAAGAACTGACAGGGTATTCCCTGAAGGGCATGCTTCACCCGGATGATTACCGGATGCTGTCAGAAGCGAGCAGGAACAGGAATCCTGAAGCCCGCAGCGAGCTGGAATACCGGATTATCCGGAAAGACGGGTCGGTCCGCTTTGTGGAGAGCTTCGGGCACTTCACGGAGAATATCAGGTACGGCGGGATCTGGTACGCATTTGTCTCTGACATTACGGAGAAACGCGAACAGATGGAGTCGGACCTGGCCGTCCGCCAGGCCGTAATCCGGGCGCTGAGCGAATCCTACCACACTGTCTGGCTGATCAATGATGTGGAGACCGGGACATTTTCGCTGTACCGGGGAGACACTGAGGGCCAGACGGTCCATACGGGACCGATCAGGGACGCGCTGAAACAGATGAAATATCCGGTGGCCAAGGATGAGTATATCCGGTCGGTCGTCGCGCCGTCAGACCGGGAACGGCTTCAGGAAGAACTTGATCTCGGAAATATCGCGGCGCGGATGCGGGAGAAGCCGCAGTTTTCGGTGAATTATCTCCGGACGATGGGGGACGGCAGCGAGCGGTATTACCGCATCGAGTTCGCCAAGTGCAATATGCCCGGCGGGAAAATGGGCATTGTGTGCGGATTTAAGGACGTCGATGATGACGTACGCGAGGGCCAGGCGCTGCAGAGGGCGAGACAGGCGGAGATGGAGCAGCGGATTGCGCTTCAGGAAAAGCTGCTCGAAGAGGAACGGCACAGGGCCGAGCAGGATAAGCTGATCACAGCCCTGGCGTCCGATTACAGGGGCGTCTATTACTGCGAACTGGATACGGATGAAGGCGTCTGCTACCAGGTTCATTCCGAGCTTGCGGAAGGCTTTAAGGTGGGACAGCATTTCCCGTTTCTGCAGGGCATCACTGA
>CACZTA010000042.1 GCA_902783935.1 uncultured Lachnospiraceae bacterium
CTGCTCGAACAGCATATTGAAAGCGGTGCGGATGTTTCCCTGCTTTATCAGCGCATCGGCAATGCACGCGAAGAGGATCTCGGATGCAGCTACCTGGTCCTGAACCGCCAGAAGGGCGTCCAGGGCATTCACACAAACATGGGCAACGAAAAGGTCCGCAATATCTTCCTTGAGACATATATCATGAAGAAAGACCTTCTCATGGAATTCATCGACAAGGCACGGGCCCTCTCGTCCATGTACGGCCTGCAGCAGATGCTGTCCCTCAGCCTGGATGAATATGATGTCCGCGCCATTCAGCACAAAGGCTATGTGGCGGCAATCACGGATCTGAAGAGTTACTATAAATCCAATCTGGCGCTTCTGGATCCCGCACAGGCCATGGATCTCTTCAAGCCGAACTGGCCGATCTATACCAGGACGACCGACTCCTGCCCGACACAGTATTTCGAGGGAGCTTCCATCAAGAATTCCCTCGTCTCCAACGGCTGCATCATTGAAGGCTCCGTTGAAAACAGCGTCATCGGCAGAGGTATCCGGATCGGAAAGAACTCAGTTATCAAAAACTGCGTCGTCCTCTCCTATGCACAGATCGGGGATAACATCCACATTGAGAACCAGGTCATTGATAAATGGGCAAAGATCACACACGCAAAAGAGATCATTGCTTCTCCGGAACAGCCCGGCTATATCCGCAGAGCCGATAATCTGTAATTAATGTCAGAAACGTGCGCATCCCCGCGCACAGGAAGAGCCCCCCGCCGGACGGTTCCGGCAGGGGGCTTCCTTTTTGCAGCAAGTGCGGATTTATACCGTTGAGAAACCTGCTTCGCGGGAAACTCTTCCCATCTCTTCCCGCAGCATGGCTGCGGACATCCTGAGGGCTCCGAGGCGCATGACCGTCAGCTGCTCCATTCCGTCCGAAGTCGCCACTGTAATATTAGATTTTCCGATGCGCTCATGCACCGTCCGCTCGATCCAGGCATCAGCTGTCTGGTTTTCTTTTGTATAGATGACAGTCAGATTCTGATACTTCGAAACTGACTCAGGGTTCCGGTCCGTCCTCCAGGCATCAAACACAACGATCGTTTCCCGTCCTGTAAACCCCTGGTAATTACTCAGAAGATCGAGAAGCTTTCCCCTCGCAGCCCCGATATCTGCGCCGGCCAGTTCCCGGAGATCTTCCCACGCAAAAATAATGTTATACCCGTCGACAATCAGAAGCGGTTTCCTGGTATCCGCAGCCGGATAGACCGGATTACCGTGCTTGTCTGTCTTAACGCGTATTTCAGCCGTCTTCTCTTCTCCGCCGCCCCGTTTCCATCTGCGCCGGCTCCGGTCGTCCCCGATCACGGCGCCGTCCCGCGTGCGGCCGAATTCCCTGGCATAAATGGCGCTGAGTTCGCTGTCTTCTTCTGCCGTCAGGAGTCCTGCGGATCTTCCGGTTTCCGGAAGTGCGCTCCGGAATCCCCTGACCCCGTTTTCTCCCTCAGGTTCCGGGTCCGCGTCCCCCGTATATACATAAGGGATGTGCATCCATGTTTCAACCTGGTCCCAAGGCACATAGAAGCCGGCTCCGTGGGCACAGAAAACAGAACCTGTCGGATTCTGCACATCCGCTTCCGCCTGATAGCCGATCCGTTCGATCATTTCTTCCGCATTATGACATTCCCTGTAGCCGCTGAGTGTCAGGGTCAGGATTCCCCTCCCGCCTGAGTAAGCGAGGACTTCCGTCATGAAATCCCCTGACTCCGAAACCGGCAGGGCGCCTTCGATCCGCACATTATCTTCACCTGTGCTGTCTGAATAAACAGGCTCCCCGTATTCCGCACATCTGGATTCCAGGTCACTGATGGCTTTTCCGATCATTGTCTGAGGAATCTCGAGGGTAAACGCATACCAGGGCTCAAGCAGCATCACGGCAGCCCGCTTCAGCCCGTGCCGGATTGCGCGGTATGTCGCCTGGCGGAAATCTCCGCCCTCCGTATGCTTTTTGTGAGCTCTTCCGGCGAGGAGTGTGATCCGCACATCCGTCAGCGGCGACCCGGTCAGGACCCCGGGATGCTCCCTCTCCATCACATGAGTGAGAATCAGCCTCTGCCAGTTAAGATCCAGCTCATCCTGGCTGCAGGCAGAGGCGACGGTAACCCCGCTCCCCCTTTCTCCCCGCTCCAGAAGAAGGTGCACCTCCGCATAATGCTTCAGCGGCTCATAGTGACCGACGCCTTCCGCCGCTTCCGTGACCGTTTCCTTATATGTGATTCTTTCCTTCCCGAATGTAACCGCAGTGCCGAACCGCTCCCGGATCATCCGGGTGAGCACCTCAATCTGGACCTGTCCCATGATCTGGACATTGATTTCCTGTCCCGCTTCATCCCAGACGATATGAAGCGTAGGCTCTTCTTCTTCCAGAACCCGGATCTTCCTGAAAAAATCAGCGGCATGAACCCCCTGCGGAAGAATCATTTTCCGTGTCATAACGGGTTCGAGCAGCGGTTCTTCCGCATTTTCCTCTTCGCCGATCCCCATGCCGGGAACCGTTGCCGTCAGGCCGGTGACCGCACAGACCGTCCCCGCAGATGCTTCCTGCACGGTATCAAACCGCTCCCCTGTATAGAGGCGGATCTGGTCGGCTTTTTCCGTCAATGTCTCCCCTCCCGCGCTGTAAGTGACCGCGTCCCTGACGCGGAGAGTCCCTCCGGTGATCCTCAC
Source organism: uncultured Lachnospiraceae bacterium (assembly GCA_902783935.1). Lineage (GTDB taxonomy): Bacteria > Bacillota > Clostridia > Lachnospirales > Lachnospiraceae > Chordicoccus. The sequence goes on from CACZTA010000042.1 coordinate 2,713, forward strand.
ATAGGTGAGCCTCGCACCCTGGGGATCACGGCCGATTTTATAAACGCGCATGCCGAATCCGCGCTTCGGGGCTTTCACGGGAGCAAAGCGCATGGCGCCGTCCAGCAGTTCCTGTACGCCCTCCATCCGAAGGGCGGAACCGAACCAGGCGGGAAACAGCTTCCTCTCACCGACAGCCCTTGCGATTTCCGCGTCGGGGAGTTCCCCGCCGTCGATCCACAGGTCAAGCAGCCGCTCATCTGTCGAAGCTGCCTCCTCCATCCATTCCGCCGCCGAAAAATCGACACAGTTATCTGAAAGCCGGCCCCGGAGCTCTTTCATCAGCCGCTCCCTGTCAGCGCCTTCGAGATCCATTTTATTGACAAACAGAAGCACCGGCACATGATAATGCTCAAGCAGCCGCCACAGCGTCGCCGTATGGCTCTGGACACCGTCGGTCCCGCTGATCAGGAGGACAGCTGCGTCCAGTATCTGAAGTGTCCGCTCGGTCTCGGCAGAAAAATCAGTATGGCCGGGGGTGTCCAGAAGCGTCACGCTTAAGTCCGGCAGTTCAAGCCGGGCCTGTTTGGAAAAAATCGTGATCCCGCGGTCTTTCTCAATCAGGTCAGTATCAAGATGTGTATCCCCGTGATCAACCCTCCCTGCTTTCCTTATCCTGCCGTTCAGATAGAGCAGGGTTTCCGACAGTGTCGTTTTTCCGGCATCCACATGTGCCACGATTCCGAGATTCAGGTTTCGTCTCATTCTGACCGGTGCCTCCCGTCTGACTGATTATGTGCAACACTCTCATTTTATCAGATCCGGTGTATCCGGCAACCGTGAAATCCCGCGTTATCTTTTATTATTAATCTGAAATTGAGAATTCTTTTTTCTACCCGTTCACAAAATTATTTTTACATGATACGATAAAAAAGACATATATCAGACAATACCGGCATTCGCATTGCAAAAGGAGTTCTCATGTTAAAGGATTATGTTAAAGAGCAGAAACCGGGAAAGGAAGAAATGAAAGCCGCCCTGAAAGAAGAGCGTGCCGGTCTTTCCGCATACCAGATGAAAATCAAAGAAGCGAAGCTTCCGGTGATGGTGATCTTCGAAGGATGGGGTGCCGCAGGAAAGGGCAGCGTCCTCGGAAAAATCATCAAGAACATCGACCCCAGATTTTTCAGGGTGTCCACTATGGACAAGGCCCCGTCTGAGGATGAAAAACGCTACCCGTTCCTTTACCGCTATCTCGTGGAAATCCCCGAAGCCGGTAAATTCCAGTTTTTCGACACCTGCTGGATGGAGGAAGTGACACAGGGCGTCTTCTCCGGAAGTCTCTCTGAAGAAGAATACGATGCGAGAATCCACAGTATTAACACAATCGAGCGCCAGCTCACGGACAACGGATACCTCATCGTGAAGTTCTTCTTCAACATCAGCAAAAAAGAGCAGAAGAAGCGCCTCTCTGCCCTTAAAGACCAGGAAAGCACTGCGTGGCGCGTAAATGAGGAAGACCTCTGGCAGAATGAGCATTATAACCACTGCCAGGAAGTATTCGACAAATATCTGACGGATAATAACCGCTCAACCGCTCCCTGGTACATTATCGATGCAAAAGATAAAAAATGGGCGGAGCTGCAGATCCTCCGCTATCTGAACCAGGCGATTGATACGGCATTGAAGAATCATTCCCTTGCAGTACCGATCCTGCAGAATACCTTCCGTCTGAAGCATCAGCCTCTTCTGAAGGACATCAAGCTGAACAAGACGATCTCGGATGAACGCTACAAAAAAGATCTCAAGAAGCTCCAGGAAGAGCTTGAAACGCTTCACAACGAGCTGTACCTGAGAAAGATCCCCGTCGTCATCGCCTATGAAGGATGGGACGCAGCCGGGAAGGGCGGAAATATCAAGCGCATTGCAGAAGCGCTCGACCCGCGGGGATATGTCGTCAACCCGATCGCCAGTCCCGAGCCTCACGAAAAAGCCCGCTTCTATCTGTGGCGGTTCTGGAACCGGCTGCCGAAAACCGGCCACATCGGTATTTTTGACCGCACCTGGTACGGGCGCGTCATGGTCGAACGCCTGGAAGGGTACTGCAGCGAAAACGACTGGCAGCGCGCATTCAATGAGATGAACGAGTTCGAGAAAGAGCTCTCCGACTGGGGCGCCGTTGTGATTAAATTCTGGGTCCAGATCGATTCCGACACTCAGCTTGCCCGTTTCACGGACCGCCAGAACACGCCGGAAAAGCAGTGGAAAATCACCGACGAAGACTGGAGAAACCGTGAAAAATGGGATCTCTACGAAGGGGCCATAAACGAAATGATCCAGAAGACCAGCACGACCTTCGCGCCCTGGTATGTACTGGAATCCGTGGACAAAAAATATGCGCGCATCAAAGCGCTGAAAATCGTAATCAAGCGGCTCCGCGAGGCCTGCGAAGCCTACGACAAGACCCACTGAACTTTAAAAGTGCCGGTCACCACATGGTGACCGGCACTTTTATTTTTGTTATATTGTCTTCTTCACCGCCATCAGCCGCATCGAATTCAGGATACACAGCACGGCAACACCCACATCCGAAAAAACAGCTGCCCACATATTCGCCAGACCGGCTGCCCCGAGAATCAGGATCAGCAGCTTTACCGCAAGCGCAAATACGATATTTTCTCTGGCGATCCGCATCGTTTTGGCCGCGATCCGGATAACGGGCGGAAGCCGCATCAGATCATCATCCATGATGACAACATCCGCCGCTTCGATCGCCGCATCAGATCCGAGCGACCCCATGGCGATTCCGACATCCGAGCGCATAAGTACCGGCGCATCGTTGATGCCGTCTCCGATGAAGGCAACCGGGCTCCTGGCCGGGTCTGCCATCATCTCTTCGATTTTGCGCACCTTGTCCTGAGGAAGGAGTTCCGCAAAGACCTGGTCCGCTCCCACTTCCTTTCCGACGGCTTCCGCCACTTCCGTGCGGTCGCCGGTGAGCATCACAAACCGGCCCGCCCCTGCTTCTTTAACGGCTTTCACCGCATCAGGCGCATTCGCTTTTATAACGTCCCTGATCAGGATGGTCCCCAGATATTTCCCGCCTCTGGCGACGCAGCAGACAGCGGAGAATCCGTCTCCAAGGTCAGGGCAGTCAATCCCGCGCTCCCTTAGCAGACGCACATTCCCGGCGAGGATCTCTCCGGCATCAGACATCCCCGCGATGCCTCTGCCGCCGATCACTTCAATTGTACTCACTTCCGGAACCGCAGCGTCTGTCCCGCCGCCCAGACGGGCAGCCTCCTCGCACACCGACAATGCAATCGGATGCGTGGACAGGCTCTCAACAGCTGCCGCCGTCACGACAAGCTCAGTTTCCGTCACCCCTTCAGCCGGCAGGATACGGTCTGCGCGGAACCTTCCCTCCGTAAGCGTCCCCGTCTTATCGGAGACAACCGTCTTAAGCCCCGCAAGCAGCTCCAGATAGTTGGATCCCTTTACAAGGATCCCCATGCGTGAAGCCGCCCCGACTCCTCCGAAAAATGCAAGCGGTACTGAGATGACAAGGGCGCACGGGCAGGAAATGACGAGGAATGTACAGGCCCTGTAGAGCCATTCACCCCAGTTCCCCGTGACGACAGACGGCACAACCGCCAGCAGCACTGCAGCTCCGACAACAGAAGGCGTATAGTATTTCGCAAAACGGGTAATAAAGTTCTCCGTCCTTGATTTTTTCTCCGAAGCTTCCTCCACAAGTTCAAGGATCTTAGAGACCGTAGAGTCTTCGTACGCCTTTTCGGCGCGCACTCTCAGAAGCCCGTCGCCATTCACGCAGCCGGACACGACGGCGTCTCCCCCGCAGACGTGGACAGGTGCCGATTCCCCCGTCAGAGCGGCGGTCTCCACAAACCCGTCGCCGCTGATGACAGTGCCGTCCACCGGTATCTTCTCTCCCGGCAGAATGACCAGGATATCTCCCGGTTCCACATCATCCGGATCCGCTTCTTCGATCTCCCCGTCTTCCCGCTCGATCCTGGCAGATTCGGGCGCAAGGTCCATAAGCTCCGAGATGGATTTCCGGGACCGGCCTACCGCATAATGCTGGAACCATTCCCCCACCTGATAGAACAGCATGACAGCTGCCGCTTCCCCGCACTCTCCCGTCACAAAAGCCCCGATGGAAGCGAGCGTCATCAGAAATGACTCATCGAACATCTGCCCGTGCAGGACACCGAGGACCGCTTTCTTCAGAACGTCAAACCCGCACAGCAACCACGGGATCAGATAAAGCAGTGCCGCTGCAGTAATCTTCCGCCCCGCAGGCTCCGGGAGGACACCGCTTTTGTCAAGGATAAGGATCAGGAAAAAAAGAGCGCAGGAAACAAGGATCCGCACGAGATCCTTTTTCAGTTTCTCAGACATGGTTTTTTATACCTCGACAGAAAAGTCCGGTTCAATCTTCTTCCCGACGGAAACAGCTTCGGCCAGGATGGCATCAAACCGGTCGTCGTCAGCATCCAGCGTGAATTTCTGCATCATGAAATTCACTTTTGCATCATTGACGCC
>CACZTA010000043.1 GCA_902783935.1 uncultured Lachnospiraceae bacterium
TATGTGATATCAAGCGCACAGGCTGCAACGGTTTCTGCGAAAACGGTCCGCTGGTCACGATCCTTCCTGACGAGATCTCCTACTATCACGTCAAAGTGTCTGACGTAAAAGAGATCCTTGAAAAAACGATCCTGAACGGGGAGCTGGTCAACAGACTCCTGTACAAAAACGATAAAGGCGAATTCGTAAAGAGCCAGAATGAAAACCCGTTCTACGCTCCGCAGATGAAAATCGCTCTCCGGAATATCGGAAAGATCGCTCCCTCAGAAATTCAGGATTATATTGCGGCAGGCGGTTATGAAGGACTGAAAAAAGCCCTGTCCATGACGCCGGAAGAAATCATAGAACAGGTGGAAATCTCCGGCCTTCGCGGCCGCGGCGGAGCGGGCTTCCCCACCGGGCGCAAGTGGCGCACGGCTCTCGGGTATGATAATTTCCCGAAATATGTCGCCTGTAACGGTGACGAAGGCGATCCGGGCGCATTTATGGACCGCTCTATTCTTGAAGGCGACCCGCACAGCGTGGTTGAAGGTCTTGCGATCTGTGCCCTGGCGATCGGCGCAGAGCAGGGCTATCTGTATATCCGGGACGAGTATAACCTGGCAGTCAAAAATGTGAAGCGCGCACTTGAAGATGCCGAAAAGGCCGGCTTCATCGGTGATGATATCTGCGGGACCGGAAGAAAGCTGCACCTGGAAGTCGTCAGGGGCGGCGGCGCTTTTGTCTGCGGAGAATCGACTGCACTTATGCAGTCCATTGAAGGCAAAGTAGGCGAACCGCGCGCAAAGTATATCCGCTCGGTCCAGAGAGGCCTCTGGAACCAGCCGACGGTCCTCAACAACGTAGAGACGCTCGCCAACATTCCCTATATTATCAGTCACGGAGGGGCTGCGTATGCGTCCGTCGGTACGGAAAACAGCAAAGGAACCAAGGTCTTCGCCATGGTCGGCAAGGTCAACCGGACCGGTCTCGTCGAAGTGCCCATGGGAACCACACTCCGCAGCCTGATCTTCGAGATCGGCGGCGGCATTAAGGGCGGGCGTCCCTTCAAGGCAGTGCAGACAGGCGGGCCGTCGGGCGGCTGCATTCCCGAAAGCCTGCTCGATCTTCCGGTAGATTTTGATACACTCAAGGAATACGGGGCCATGATGGGGTCCGGCGGCATGATCGTCATGGACGACCGGAGCTGCATGGTGGACGTCGCAAGATATTATGTCAATTTCCTCTGCGGGGAATCCTGCGGAAAATGCACGCCCTGCCGCGAGGGACTTAAGCAGATGCTGGCAATTCTGACCGATATCTGCGAAGGCCGGGGGAAAATGGAAGATCTCGATCTGCTTGAGACACTGAGTGAAACGATGATCGACTGCTCTCTCTGCGCCCTCGGAAAATCCGCTCCGAACCCGGTGCTGACCACACTCAAATATTTCCGGGACGAATATGAAGCACACATTCTTGAGCACCGCTGTCCTGCCGGAGTATGCAAGGAGCTCACCACCTTCAGGATTGATCCTGAGATCTGCAGAGGATGCACAGCCTGCTCGAGGGCATGTCCGGCCGGCGCAATCAGCGGCACGCCGAAACAGCCTCACAGCATTGACCTGACAAAATGCATATCCTGCGGAAGCTGCCGTGAGACATGCCGTTTCGATGCAGTGCGTACAGAAGGGAGGCAGACGCCATGATCATAAAAATCGACGGGAAAGAATGCACTTGCGAAAAGGGAGAATACCTCCTGACAGTCGCGCGCCGCAACGATATCTGGATCCCCACCCTGTGTCAGCATGATTCCCAGGAGGACGGGATCGGTGCCTGCAGGCTCTGCATTGTGGAAGTCACTGAACGCGGAAGAAAGAGCGTCGTTGTTTCATGCGTATACCCCGTGAACAGCGAGATCGAGGTCGAGACCAACAGCGAAAGGATCCGCCGTGAGCGCGGAATGATTCTGGCCCTCCTTGCGAGCCGGGCGCCTGAGAGTCCCGTGATCAGTCAGATGAGCCGTTTTTACGGAGCTCCCTCAACGGACAGATTCGTCAAGGTTGACGGCGAAAAATGCGTCATGTGCGGTCTGTGCGCCAAGGCATGCTCTTCTTTATCGGTCGGCGCCATCTCCACCGTTAACAGAGGCATTACAAAAAAAATCTCCACGCCATACGGCGATCCGAGCAGTGTCTGCATCGGATGCGGGGCATGCGCCAAAGTATGTCCGACCGATGCAATTGAACTGATCGAAGACGATCAGACGCGGACAATATGGGGAAAGACGTTCCCGCTTATCCGCTGCACGCGCTGCGGAGCCGTGATCGGGACCCGCGAACAGATCGAAGAGGCAGCCCGCCGGAGCGGGGAAGAACCGGACTACCTGTGTGATACCTGCCGCAAAGAGCGCATGGCCAGAGTCATGGCTGATACATTCGGTTTTGATGTCTGACCGCATCTGTTCAGAATAAGAAGCGGCCGCAACAGTCTGAAGCTGCTGCGGCCGCTCTTCACTTTTCCGCAAATTCTTTCGGAATTCATTTCGGTATACCATATAGCACTTATTATACAGTTCCACCGAATTCCTTTGTTCAGTATTTAATTGGTTGTTTTCTCTTGAACCGAGGAACTTCCTGACGCGGCAAGTGGTATACCACATTCGATATCAATCTTGCCTTTTTTTGATTTTTCAATTACAATACTGTAAGTACAAGAAAGGAGTTCAGATTGTTTTATGGCAAAGATGAATGCGATTCCGAACGGCTCCTCTTCCGGCCCTTCATCTGATAAATCAAATGCCAACAAGTCCCAGCAGGCGTACGACATCATCCGGCATTCCATCATGTCAGGTGTTTTCTCACCGGGCACAAAGCTGTCTGAGCGCAGCCTCCAGCAGCAGCTTCATTTCAGCCGCACACCGATCAAAGCCGCATTGGAAAAGCTTACGTTTGAGGGATATCTGGAAACTGACGACGATAAAACATCCGTTGTGTCAAAAATCGGTTTTCCGGAGGCGCTGGAGATATACGAACTGCGTTCTGTCATCGAAGCCCTTTCCGCGGA
>CACZTA010000044.1 GCA_902783935.1 uncultured Lachnospiraceae bacterium
ATGCTCGCCACAACCGGGGCACCGCCGGTGCCCGTTCCTCCGCCCATGCCGCAGGTCACGAACACCATGTCCGCACCGGCCAGCATCTGCTTGATTTCCTCAGAACTCTCCGTGGCCGCCTGTTCGCCGACCTCAGGTTTCGCTCCCGCGCCGAGACCCTTCGTCACTTTCTCGCCGATCTGCACGATCGTCGGTGCCTTACAGAGTGCCAGCGCCTGCTTATCTGTATTAACTCCTACAAATTCAACGCCGCCGATCGTTTCATCAACCATCCGGTTAACGGCGTTGTTGCCCGCTCCGCCTACGCCGACGACAATTATGCGAGCTTCGGATTCGGTTTCATTTGATGTGATCTCTAACAAAGTGCTCCTCCTTCTTCCGCCCAGGGGACGACAACTATTAGTTACCTGCATATATAGTCCTATGTCCGCGCACACATATTCAGGGAGACTTAATAAACTCTCCCGCGGAGCATGCGGACATATTATGTCAAATATATTACAATGATATAGTGTTTCCTCGGTTTTATCAAGATATAATTTATTATTACGGCGCTAAAACAGCAAATCAGGAGCCCTGTTTTTCCGAATCGAAAATCAGGCCCGACTGCGAACCGTCGTAATTTTCCAGATGGAGAACGCCCGCATATCCTTCTCTCAGGACAGGAAGGACTTCCGCGAGTTTTTTCAGACGCATTTCCAGCTTCTCACCGTTCCCGAGATTGACGCTGACAGGACCGTAGTACAGGGTCATGGCGTTATTTTTGTCAAAAACGGCCTTGTCCGGCAGTGTATAAGGATCCGTCTCCGTGAGGTTTCTGAGAACGCCGAGCATGGAAAACACTTTTGTGTTTGTGATCGGAAGCTGCTCTCCCATCCGCACGTCTTCCAGCAGTTCCAGCCCTTCCACGGGCGGAATCTGCTCTCCTTCCATCCGCGTATCCGCTGCCGCCATCACAGTCCCTGCAGCGTCAAAATACCACCATTTTCCCGCTGACTCCGTACATCCGGCAAACCGGCGCTCCGTCACGGTCACACGGATGCTGTCGCGGCCGGTTATCTTCACGCTGATCCGGTCAGTAAACCCCGGTGTCTTAATCCCGCGGTTCAGGTTGAGGAGCCAGGCAAGCAGCGTATTGGCGCCGGTCGGCCTCTCCAGCACGAGCGCCGTGATTTCTTCCGGCTTCGTGTGGAAGTTGCCCGTCACGACAACCGTCCTCAGGCGGAAAAACAGAACCAGGAAAACGGCCGCGCAGGCGAGTGCCAGCAGCCGGAGCAGCGTACGCCGGATCTTTCTGGCCGCCGCCCTAGATCTCTTTCTCGACATAATTCCTGAATTCTTCTCCCCTTACTTCATAGTTCGGGAATTCCCCCCAGGATGCGCAGGCAGGTGACAGAAGCACCGCCGTACCCGGTTCGGCATGATCACGGCAGTAGTCCATCGCTTCACGCATGGTCCCGAACATCACTATATCTTCTTCAGGAAAGCCGCACTCAAGGGCGGTCTTCTTAATATCGTACCTCGTCGCCCCCTCCAGCAGCAGCTTCCTGACGCGTCCGCCGAAGGAGCGGATCCATCCGCTGTAATCCGATTTTTTATCGTAGCCGCCCGCGATCAGGTAGGTCGGCCGCTTCATGGCTTCGATCCCCTTGATGGCGGCGTCGGGATTCGTTCCCTTTGAGTCATTGTACCATATGACGCCGTTCTTCTCATCGATGTACTCGATCCTGTGCGCCACCGGCTTAAATGTCCTGACCACATCCGCGATCACGTCCGGACTGACACCCGCCGAAAAAGCCATCGCGGCGGCAGCCATCACATTTTCATAATTGTGGACGCCGATCAGCTTCAGTTCCTCCACATCCGCGAGCACCCGGTTTACACCGCCCCTGTTAAGGACAATCCTGCTGCCGTCCAGCCAGATACCGTCGTCAAGTTCCCGGGCAGAGGAAAACCAGAACACGGAAGCGGGACATGCCTTCTCCCCGAATTCACGCAGGACCGGGTCCTCGTAATTAAGGACACAGGTGCAGCTTTTGTCCTGGTTCATCGTGATCAGTTCCTTGACCCGGATATATTCTTCCATCGTGTGGTGGCGGTTCAGATGATCCTCGGTAATGTTGAGAATCGCGCTCACTTCCGGCCTGAACGACCTGATCGTCTCCAGCTGGAAGCTCGAAATTTCCGCCACGACCACGGAATTTTCCGTCGTCCTGAGGGCTGCTCCCGTATAGGCATTGCCGATATTTCCGACGACAAAAACTTCCGGCACGGCTGCCTTCATGATCTCCCCGAGCAGCGCCGTGGTCGTCGTTTTTCCGTTTGTGCCGGTGACGGCAAGTACCCGTCCGCGTCCGGCCTCATAAGCCAGTTCCACTTCCCCGATGACCGGCAGTCCCCTGCCGCGCAGTTCATTGACGGTCGGCAGGTCCGTTGGCACGCCCGGGCTCAGCACGACGAAATCAAGCGATGCGAGGATGTCTTCCGGAACGGTTCCCGGACACGCGGTCACACATTCGGGCTTTGACACGCCGGCAAGCATATCCGCAGGCGTGAGCCCCTCTTTCTGGTCAAACAGGACCGGCAGCGCACCGGCCTCCGTCAGTAAATTGCAGGCGCCGATCCCGCTCTTTCCGGCGCCGTAGACAAGGACTTTCTTTCCAGCAAGTTCCACGTTTTTTCCTCCGCTTTTCACAGCGCTGTCAGTCCGATGAGGCAGGCAAGCGCAGTAATAATCGTAAAGACGGCGACGATGCGCGTCTCCGACCAGCCGCATTTTTCAAAGTGATGATGGATAGGCGTCATTTTAAAGATTCTCTTTCCGTGAGTCATTTTAAAATAGGACACCTGGATCATGACAGACAGAATTTCCGCCAGATAAATAATGCCGACGATCAGGATATAGAGCGGCATATGAAGGACGTAGGCCATGCCGGCGACAAACCCGCCGAGGGCCAGCGAACCGGTGTCGCCCATGAAGACTTTCGCCGGATAGGCATTATACAGCAGGAATCCCATCAGCGCACCGACGACAGCCGCAGAGACAGGGCAGGTCCCCGAATTGACAAGCATCGACACAACCGTGAAATAGAGCGCCACGACAATCGTCACAGAGCTGGCAAGCCCGTCAAGGCCGTCCGTGAAGTTGACGGCATTGACGGTTCCGAGCACTGCGAAATAGAGAAGCGGGACCGCCAGGAATACGATATTCGCCATGCGTCCTCCCGTAAACGGGATGCGGAGGCTTAGCGACATGTCCGGAAACCGCGTCACATAAATAGCGAAGACAGTCGTCACCGCAAACTCAAGCAGCAGCTTCTGCCACGCGATCAGCCCGTCGGAATTATGCTTGACGACCTTCAGATAGTCATCGAAAAAGCCGATCAGCCCGAATGCGAGGGTCAGAAACAGAACCGGGCCCGTCTTCGGATAATTGAACAGAAAGACGATGCTTGTCACAGTGAAGCCGATCAGGATCATAATGCCGCCCATCGTCGGC
>CACZTA010000045.1 GCA_902783935.1 uncultured Lachnospiraceae bacterium
GGACTTCGGCGAAAACTACGTACAGGAACTGAGGGAAAAGCACACTGAACTTCCGCAGGATATCCGCTGGCATATGATCGGCCACCTTCAGCGGAACAAGGTGAAGTACATAGCACCTTTTATTACGATGATTCATTCCGTCGATTCGGAGGAACTGGCGGACACAATTGAAAAGGAAGCTGCAAAAAACGGCCGCTCGATCGATGTGCTGATTGAAGTCAATGTCGGGATGGAGGACACTAAGTACGGGGTCAGGCCGGAAGAAACGGCCGCACTTGCCGCTTATATACAGAAACTGCCGCATGTCAGATTCAGAGGCCTTATGACCAGCGCTCCTTATGTTGAAGATCCTGAAGAGGACCGGCCGGTGTTCCGGGAGCTGCGCCAATTAGGTGTTGACTTGCATCCGGAAAACGATAATAATGAAACTGCGGGCATTTTGAGTATGGGAATGTCCAACGATTTCGAGGTTGCCGTCGAAGAAGGCGCGACCTGCATAAGAGTCGGCACACTGATTTTCGGTGAGAGGGACTACAGCCATACGAATTGAGTCTGAAAAAGACCGGTTGGGAGCATAAAATGGGGTTACTGGACAGATTTCTGAATGCAATAAAACTGAATGATGACTTCGACGATGACGACGATGAAGACTTCCTCGATGAGGAGGAAGACTTTGATGACGACTATGATGACGAAGACTATACGGAGAAAAAGCATTCCCGGGGCGGCCTTTTCAACCGTTTCCGCTCCTACGACGACGATGAAGACGACGATGACGAAGAAGTTCTCCTGCCCGAAGAGGACGACGAGGACGATTATGTGAGACCGGCCCGCGCTTCCCGCACCGCGAGGAAAGCCCGCGGATCCGGCAGGGAGAAAACGGCGCGCAGCGGATCCTCCGCGAAAGAGCGGAAGCCGGAAAAGAAGAAAGAAACAGCCAGGGAATCCAGAATCAGAAACAGATCCAAAGTGACTTCGATCAGGAAAAAGAATACCGACGGAAACGGAAACGGCGTCAATGTGATCCGCCCCGCTTCCATGGAAGATACTCCGGAAATCGCCGACTATCTGATGAACAACAGCACGGTTGTGCTGAACCTGGAAGGCCTCGACATCGAGATCGCTCAGAGAGTCATTGATTTTACCTGCGGGGTCTGCTACTCACTCGATGGAAGTCTCCAGAAGGTCTCCAGCTACATCTTTATTCTGACACCCAGAGATGTCGATATTTCCGGTGACTTTCAGAGTATCCTGAGCGGGGCGTTTGACATACCCGCCATGAAGTCCACATACTGACCTGAAAGCTTAGAGCACCGGGAACCAGTTTCCCCGTGCTCTTATTTTATATAGAGGATGCAGATCCATGAAGATGAATGAAGGCAGAATCGAACCGGTCATAATTGACTCCTTTGAGGAACTTGCAGATGTGTGCCGAAGCGCGGGCATTACGGGACAGCGGGTCATGCTGGCCGGGGATACGAATACCATTCCCCTGATGGGGGAACGCGCTGCGGCACAGCTCGGAAAGGTTTTCCGTGAAGTTCACATGTTTGCCTTTGAGGCGGGAGAGGAGAATAAAACACTCTCTTCCGTGGAGAGCCTGCTCTCTTATCTTCTGGACTGCGGATTTGACCGACACGATACTGTCGCGGCACTGGGCGGAGGCGTAACCGGGGATATGGCCGGGTTTGCCGCCGCTGTCTACCTGCGCGGCATCCGGGTCATCCAGATCCCGACGACGCTTGTTGCACAGATTGATTCCGGCATCGGCGGGAAGACAGGCGTTGATTTTGAAGGCTGCAAAAACATGGTGGGCGCATTCCATATGCCCGCGCTCGTCTGTTCCTGCCCCGAAGCGCTGCTTACGCTCTCCGATGACCAGTTCCGGGCCGGCATGGGTGAGGTCGTCAAAACCGCCCTGCTCGGGGACGGAAAGCTCTATGAATGGCTCCCTGTTCATGCAGAACAGATCCTCAACAGGGACAAAGAAGTCCTGTATGAGATGATCCGGCGGTCCGCTGCCGTAAAATGTTCCGTCGTGCGCAGGGATCCCACGGAACAGGGTGAACGTGCGCTGCTGAATCTCGGCCACACGATCGGCCACGCCGTAGAAAAAGCATGTCAGTTCCGCATGCTCCACGGGGACTGTGTCGGGCTCGGCCTTCTGGCTGCCGCGCAGATGAGTTACCTGCGGGGGATGATTGACAGCGATACATGTATCCGCATTCACGACGTCTGCAGACTGTTCGGCCTCCCGCGTTTTGTGACGGGCATCACTGCGGAGGAGATCCTTAAAAATACAAAATCCGACAAAAAGATGATTGCCGGACATATCCGCTTTATCCTGATCGAAAGTCCGGGAAAAGCTGTTTATGCGGATGATGTCACGGATGAAGAGCTGCTCGCTGGGATCCGCCACATTCTTGACAAAGATGCATGAGCAGCAGTAAGGAATTTATGCAGAATAAGAAGACACAGAGAAATATCATCTGCCTTGCGGCAGCGGTCCTCCTTATTGCGGCGGACCTGCTGACGAAACGGGCAGCCGTACAGTATCTGAAGGACAGGCCGGCCGTCCTCATCGACGGCGTCCTTGAGCTCAACTATCTGGAAAATCACGGGGCAGCCTTCGGCATGATGGAGGGAAGAGGGCTCGTTTTTGCCGCCGCTGCAGTCTTTTTTATGGCTGCGGCTGTCTGGTTCCTCCTGAAAACGCCGGCGGAAAAAAAGTATCTGCCTGCGTGTGCGGTCTGTACGGCAGCTTTTGCCGGAGCCGCCGGCAATCTTTTTGACCGGATCGCCCTCGGCTATGTCCGCGATTTCATTTACGTGAGCCTGATTGACTTCCCGGTTTTCAATGTCGCGGATATCTGCGTAACCTGTTCCATGGCTGCGGCATTTTTTCTGATCCTGTTCTATTATAAAGACGGGGACTTTCAATATTTAAGCAGGAGGAAGGCGGATGCCTGAGATTCAGAGACTGACCGCTCTCGAAGAGGATGCGGGGAAGCGTGCGGACCGTTTTCTGGCCGAAAAGCTGTCTTCCTGTTCGAGAAGCCGACTTCAGGCGCTGATCGGCGAAGGCCGGGTTACGATTGACGGCATCCCTGTCCGGAGCAGCAGGAAAGTCGCGCCCGGTGAGACGGTCACGGTGGAGTTTCCGGATCCGGTTGAGACGGAAGTCGTACCGGAAGAAATGGACCTGGATATTCTTTATGAAGACGGGGATGTCCTGGTCGTCAATAAACCGAAGGGCATGCCGGTCCATCCGGCAGCCGGCCATATAAACGGAACGCTCGTCAACGGGATCCTGGCGCACTGCGGGAGCGATTTATCCGGGATCAACGGCGTTCTGAGGCCCGGCATCGTGCACCGGATCGATAAAGATACCACCGGCGCGCTGATTGTCTGTAAAAATGATGCCGCCCACCGCGCCATTGCCGCGCAGCTCGAAGCGCATACGGCCGTGCGGCGCTACCGCGGCATCGTCACCGGAAATCTGAAAGAGGATACCGGTACGGTTACGGGGAATATCGGCAGAAGCCCGCGGGACCGGAAAAAAATGGCGGTTGTGGTATCCGGCGGAAAGCCGGCCGTCACCCATTACCGGGTACTTGAGCGGTTCGGGACGTGCACCTACTGTGAATTCCGGCTGGAGACCGGCAGGACGCACCAGATCCGCGTCCACATGGCGCATATCGGCCATCCGCTTCTGGGCGACGAAGTTTACGGGGGCGGAAGGCGCATTCCGGGGACGGAAGGCCAGACGCTTCACGCCATGGTGATCGGTTTCGTCCATCCGTCAACGGGCGCCTATGTGGAATGTACGGCACCGCTGCCGCCGTATTTTGAGGAACTTCTCGAGAGACTCAGGAGAGGGAGATAAGGAGATTCCGGATGAAGAAATGGAAAGCAGATGGGAATTACAGGATGATGGGCCTGACAGCGTTTTTTGTCGTCGCCGCCAGCATGCTGTTTTATTTCCTACTCTTCAGGACAAAAACGCTCGGCAACGGGATCGCAAAGGTGATCAGCGTCATCAACCCGATTCTGTACGGGTTTATCATCGCCTATATTCTCATGCCGGTCATGCAGTGCATCGAAAACCTTGTCTATAAGGTGATCGTCAGGGCGCACAGGAAACCGTCTCCGCGCATCTGCCGCACGATTCACCTGCTCTGCTGCATTTTCGCGCTTGTGCTTGCGGGGCTGATCGTCTACGGCCTGTTTGCGATGATCATTCCCCAGCTGATTACCAGTATCCGGACCATTGTCATCAACTTCCAGTCATATATTGACAACATCAACGGATTTATTGATACCTGGCTCCTTAAGGATAATCAGGAACTGGACGAAAAAACGACCGCCCTGATCACGGAATACTCGCAGAAACTGTACGAGTGGCTGCAGTCCGAGATCACCCCCCTTTTGAACAGGCTCGCGGGCGGTGTGACGAACAGCGTCCTCGGCGTGGCGACGTTTGTGAAGAACATCCTGCTCGGCGCCATTATTTCCCTGTATGTCATGATCCGGAACGATGTGCTGCTCGCCAGGTTCAGGCGCCTGGTCTATGCATTATTTACCCCGCAGACGGGAAACAGGATTCTCCGCAATCTGCGCTTTGCGGATGAAAAGTTCGGCGGTTTCTTTATCGGCAAAGTCCTTGATTCGGCGATAATCGGGGTAATCACCTACATCTGCTGCCTGGTTATGAAAATGCCGTATACGGTCCTGATCTCCGTCGTGATCGGCGTGACGAATATTATTCCGTTTTTCGGCCCGTTTATCGGAGCCGTACCGTCCTCCATCCTGATCTTCGTCGAGAATCCGCTGAAGGCGCTGATTTTCATTGTCTTTATCCTGATTCTCCAGCAGTTCGACGGAAACTTCCTCGGCCCGAGGATCCTCGGCAGCTCGGTCGGTGTCTCCAGTTTCATGGTGATCCTGTCGATCCTGATCGGCAGCGGATTCTTCGGTGTCACCGGCATGGTGGTCGCAGTACCGGCTTGCGCCGTGATCACGGCGCTTGTCCAGACAGCTGTTCTCAGGAGGATGATGGAGAAGCACCTGCCCGGCGACCTCGAGTCGTATCATAACATTGACATGATTAACCCGATCAACGGGGAGTTTATCCCGCTCGAAAGAAAGACCGGGAATCTGAGCATGTATGACAAGCTGCGCATGAGGAACGAGGAGGCGTCGCTTTTTGTCGAGCCGCTGAAGGAGATGAGCTGGGAGCAGACGAGAGAGCAGCTGGAGAGAGAGGACGCGGAAATAGACGGCACCGCTTATATAAAAACGGAGCCGGAAGAAGTGTTTTACGATTAAGATATTTCAGTCTTTCCGCAGACGGACAGCGGAAGCCGCACTCCGCCGCCTGTCGTCATCCATGGCGGCATAGTGACGGCGGGTGGTGTCGACGTTTTTATGACCGAGGACGTCCGCTACGAGATAAATGTCACCGGTCTCCCGGTAGAGCGCCGTCCCGTATGTGCTGCGGAGCTTGTGCGGTGTGATATGTTTCGTCGTCGTGACCTGTGAGGCATATTTTTCGACGAGCTTCTCGACAGAGCGGACATTCATGCGTTTTTTCTGCGTCGACAGAAAGAGCGCGTGTTCATGGCCGGGCGCCGGCGTCATTGCGCTGCGGACTTCAAGCCACCTGCGGATGGCTGCTTCGACTTCAGCGCCGAAGTAAACATAGGCTTCATTGCCGCCTTTCCGGAAAACCTTGATGCGGTTTTCCCGGAAATCCAGATCTTCAATATCGAGACCGACACATTCCGAGACACGGATGCCGGTTCCCAGAAGGAGCGTGATCATGGCCAGGTCGCGCTCTTTTGTTTTTTTGTAATAAACAGCTGCCTGCCCCGTGAGCGTTTCGCCGCAGTTCTCTATGTAATCAAGCAATGCGGCCACTTCCCCGGCATCAAGGCGGACGATCGTCTTGTCGTGGATCTTCGGCATGTCGATCAGGACGGTCGGGTTTGTTTCGATCATTTCGTGCCGGTAATAGTAGGCATAGAAGCTGCGGAGGGAAGAGATTTTCCGCTTGAGGCCGCGCTCTCCGTTTGTCAGCGGCCCGCGTCCCTTTGCAGCCTCTTCTTCCGTGTGGTAAAGACGGAGATATTCCATATATTCGACGATATCCTGCGAAGTGACGCGATCCATGTCTTCAAGTGTAAAATCCCGCAGCTCACAGTCCCGGTAGAGGGGGTTGCTCTCCTTCAGGAACTGGAAAAACACGCGGATATCATAGGCATAGGATATTCTGGTCCGGGTGGAGGTCGTCGCTTCCGCGGCA
>CACZTA010000046.1 GCA_902783935.1 uncultured Lachnospiraceae bacterium
CGGATTTATCCGTCATATCTGAAACTCAGCATCGTCATGTCATCGAACTGCTCGACATCTCCGACAAAACGATCGACCGTTTCTCCGACATTCACAAGAACCTCCCTGGCCGTGCCGTCAGGCCCGCTGTTAAGAGCCTCAACGATCCGGTCGGTTCCGAACATCTTTTTCTGTGCATCTGATGCTTCCGCGATGCCGTCCGTATAAACAAACACTCTGTCACCCTTTTTCAGCTGCACAGTATATTCCGTGTACCGCGCGGTCTCCATCCCTCCGAGGACAAAGCCGTGTTTATCGCGCAGGAGTTCAAACTCCCCGTCTGTCTTTAAGATCGGATACTCGTGCCCGGCGTTCGCGGCGGTCATGATGCCCGTCGAGAGTTCCACAATTCCCACCCAGGCCGTCACGAACATTCCCTCCTGGTTATTCGCACACAGCGCCTTGTTGGTCTCCGTAAGGATTT
Organism: uncultured Lachnospiraceae bacterium; assembly: GCA_902783935.1. GTDB lineage: Bacteria > Bacillota > Clostridia > Lachnospirales > Lachnospiraceae > Chordicoccus. The sequence goes on from CACZTA010000046.1 coordinate 464, forward strand.
CAGCAGGCCCGTCGCAGAGCATGGCGCAGTTCTGCAGGATAACGGTCGTGATCATCATATACATGGAAGCCGGCACACCTTTTCCGGACACATCCGCGATCATCATGCAGAGATGATCATCATCAATCAGATAATAATTATACAGATCTCCCCCGACGGCTTTCGCCGGCTTCATTGAAGCATAAATATCGAATTCCGTCCTGTCCGGGAAGGGGGGATAATCATGCGGCAGCATGGCGGACTGAATTCCGGCTGCCAGGGAAAGCTCGGTCTCAAGCCTCTCCTGTTCCGCGGTAAAAACCTGGATCCGGTTTACGTGCTCCTCGATTTCCTTTGTCAGGTCGACAACATCCTTTGCGAGATCACCGATCTCATTCCGCATGCGGATCTCCGACAGATTTTTCGAAACCTTCCGGCTGTCCTTCGTCTCCTTATAGAGAATGACATTTTTCTGCACCTTTTTCAGCGGCCGGATCACGAAGCCGGATGTCAGGGCCAGGCAGATATAAGACAGGATAATCTGGAAGAATACCGCAAATCCGGTCGCCGTCCTGGTCTGGTCGTTCGCATCCTCCGCCACCCCGGACAGGCTGTATGTCAGGCCCGTGAGGACGGCATGTCCGTCGACTTCACCGAGACAGCTGTAATAGTCGACATAGTTTCCGGCATTGGCCATCTGCGTGCCGTTCTTCATGGCATTGAGCATGGCGTTCTGCTGGCTCTCCCCGACTGTCACGGTTTTGCCGAGCGTATAAACTTCCTCATATTCCGTCCCGCGCACAGCCCCTTCATCCGCTGCACTGAACAGGAAAAACTGCTTGTCATAAGGTGCTTCCGTCATCACACAGAACAGGTAATCGACGTCATATGTCCTCTTGATTTCATTTACATGCGTAATCAGCCAGGAATAGGTGATCTCCGCAAAGAGTTTCTGGTCTTCCGGCGGCAGCTCCTCAATCTGTCCCGCATCGGCATATTTAATCTGTAATTCCGGATGCCGCTCACTCAGCAGGGCGCATTTTTTGAAAGTCTCCGTCTCCGTATTGAAGCCGACATCATATTCTATGTCCATTTCCTCCGAATGATTGTACCAGTAGCGGAGCAGCCAGTCACTCGCAGGATATTCGCGGACGGCGAGCATGACCTCTTTTGAAATCTCCACCGACCTGTTTTCTACCTGTTTCTTGACAAAAAGACCCGAAAAGGTACGCGTCAGCACGAACGTAAGCAGCCCGTTTGCAAGCACGCCGACTGCGAACAGAATCGCCAGCTGGCGAAGGATTCCCTTCTGTCTCAGTCTCCGGAACATAAATCACTCCCTTATTTCACCACCTGCATATGCGGGTACGCAAATTCCACATCCTCTTCCAGGCTGAACCGCATCACAATATCCCTTCTGATATCACTGCAGGCTGAAAAGTTTTCTTCCACGGTCAGTGTCATCACAGCCGCCCTCAGGGCGATGCCGTTTTCACCGAGATCCCTCACCATCACCGTCACCGGGTCGGTGATCTGTTTCTCCTCCCTGGCCTTCTTCACGAGCGGATGGTCCAGGATCGTCTGCTCCACAATCCGGATCGCTTTTCCGAGATCCGATTCATAAGTGACGGACAGATCCAGGAAACTCGAGCTGGCTGCGCTTGCATCGAAGTAATTGTTGTCGATCACACAGAGATCCATTTTTGTGTTCGGCACGATGATGTGGGATGAATTCATAACATTCTGGATCACCGTACTCCGCAGATCTATCGATTTCACATAACCCGTTATGCGCTCACCGTCGATGACGGTATGGATCCGGTCCCCGATCTGAAAGGGGTTGAACATCGACAGGATCAGTCCGTGGACAATGTTGCTTAAGCCCTCCTGAAAAACGAAGCCCAGTACGACGACCAGGAGCGACGACGACATCAGGATCTGGCTCGCAATGCCGGCAACCGTCTCCGACAGCGTCACGATCCGGATGGCAAGCGTCACGACGATGAACGCCTTGATGCAGCCTTTCAGGAACCCGAACTGGAGGCTGTGCCGCTTTTTCCGGTCAAACGGCAGGAAAATAAGGTCCACCGCCTTGACCGCTATAATCATGATGACTAACAGAAAAAGCGCATAATGCACTTTATCCGATGTTGCCATCTGCAGGACAGTCTTCGCCGTTCCCTTCAGCTCCTCATAATTCTCCAGATTCTCCATCAGGTCCTCCCTGCCGTCCGAAAACAGGGCCGCGCACCGGCGCGGCCCCGCATCCTCTCAACCTTCATTCAGATATTCAGGAGTTCGCTGTAGACCGCCAGTGCGCCGTCTGTCTCATGGGCCAGCACTTTCTTTGCAAGCACCTTCCCGAGCTGCACACCTTCCTGGTCGAAGCTGTTGACATTCCAGATAAAGCCCTGGAACATCACTTTGTTTTCGAAATGGGCCAGCAGCGCGCCGAGTGCTTCCGGCGTCAGTTCCTCCCCGATGATAATGCTGGAAGGACGGCCGCCCTCGAAATTCTTATTGAGGTTTTCATCTTCTTTGCCGCAGGCAAATGCCACGATCTGGGCGGCGACATTTGCGCAGAGCTTCTCCTGGCTCGTGCTGCCCTGGATATCCACGTCATTCCCGATCTGGCTCTTCCGGAATCCGACAAACTGCAGCGGGATAATCGTCTTGCCCTGATGGAGCAGCTGATAGAAGGAATGCTGTCCGTTTGTGCCGGGTTCTCCGAAAATGACCGGTCCCGTCACATAATCAACCGGTTCGCCGAAACGGTTCACGGACTTGCCGTTCGATTCCATGTCGAGCTGCTGGAGGTGCGCCGGGAAGCGGGCGAGCGCCTGTGAGTAAGGCAGGACGGCCGTTGATTCCATGCCGAGCACATTTCTCTCATAAACGCCGATCAGGGCATCCAGCATCGCCGCATTTTTCATCGGGTCAGAGCACGCCGCGTTCTTATCCTCTTCCGCCGCGCCCTTCAGGAACGCGTCAAACACTTCCGGCCCGAATGCGAGGGACAGGACGGCGCCGCCGACCGCGGAAGTAGAGGAATAGCGTCCGCCGATATAGTCATCCATGAAGAATGCAGCCAGATAATCCGCGCTCTTCGCCAGCGGCGAGGTCTCGCTCGTCACGGCGATCATGTGCTTCGACGGGTCAAGGCCGGCCTTTTCGAGCGCGTTCTTCACGAAGGATTCATTTGTCAGTGTCTCAAGCGTCGTGCCTGATTTGGAGACCAGCACGAAAATAGAATGGGCGACATCGATCGAACCGAGCACTGCGGATGCGTCATCCGGGTCGACATTGCTGATGAATTTCGCTTCCATCTTCAGCGCGTCATGCTTTCTGGCCCAGTTCTCAAGCGCGATATACATGGCGCGGGGGCCGAGGTCGCTGCCGCCGATCCCGATCTGGACAACGGTCGTAAACTTCTCGCCCGCTGCATTTGCGATTTCACCCGCATGAACCTTCGCGGCAAATGCTGCAATCTTTTCCTGCTGTTCCGTGTAGAAGGCCCGCTTGTTGACGCCGTCGGCGATGACATCGCTGCCGAGCTGGCCTCTGCAGAGATGATGAAGGACCAGGCGCTTTTCTCCGGTATTGATCACTGCACCTTCATACAGTTCTTTAAACTTCTCCGCAAGCTCAGCCTCACCGGCAAGTTTTACGAGCGCCGCAAGTATGTCGTCGTCGACAGCTCTCGCTGCATAGTTAAATGCCAGTCCCCCCGCCATCGGAACGCTGTACTTCCTGACACGCTCAGCGCCGTTCTCTCCGGTCATTACATCCTTCAGGTCCACGCGTGCTGTCGATGCAAGTGCGGCAAAAGATGTCAGTTTATCCATATTTTTCCAGTTCGCCATGCTCCGTTTCCTCCGTTCTTCTGAACACTGCGGCATATCGTCAGCCGCAATTGCTTCTGTACCGAATATTATAGCATACGAAGGCCCTTCCGTCATTCGAAAAACAATCTGCTACGGCCGGTCTCCGGCGGTCAGGTCCTTCACCGAACCTCCGGGCAGGAGCCTGCCTTCCACCACCGCCCGCTCGACGAGTGTCGTCTTTGGCTTCTCGATCAGGCTGATCAGCTTCTCCGCCGCTTTTTCCCCGATCAGGGCAGCATTCTGTTCAATCGTCGTGATCTGCGGCTCCAGATACTTTGCGACGTCGATGCCGTCATATCCGGCCATGGAGATGTCATCCGGCACCGAAAGGCCTCTTTCCCGGAATACATTCAGTCCCCCGAGTGCCGCCAGGTCATCCGGGTAGATAATGCAGGTCGGCGGATCCGGGAGCGCCAGCAGCTCACGGGTCAGTTCCGCGCATCTCACCGGGTTGCGGTAATCGCCCGCGATCATATACTCTTCGCGAACCGGAATGCCCAGTTCCTCCATCGTACTGTAGAAGGACACCATCCTGTTCCTCGTCGGGGTCGACCGGTCGCCGCCGTTTATGTAGGCGATTTTCGTGTGGCCTCTCCCGGCTATGTAGGAAACCAGGTCGTGCATGCCTTTGACATTGTCGGAAACGACAGAGGGCTTATAATCGAAGCTCGTGTCAATCGTGACGACCGGCAGGTCGCTCTTCAGGAGCTCCGCCACATCATCCTGTTCAAAATCAATATGCGCGATGACCACCCCGTCGACCCCTCTCGACCGGCTGTGCTCAAGATACGTCATCTTCTGTCTGAGTGAATCACTGCAGTTAATGAACGTGAGGTCATAGCCGCATTCCTCTGCGGCGACCTTGAATCCGTCCAGCACACGGGCAAAATAATCGTGTGTCAGGCCGTTTCTCGCCCTGTCGACAAAAAGCGCGCCGATATTATAAGTGCGGTTCGTCTTCAGCGCCCTGGCTGAGGCATTCGGAAAATAACCGAGCTCCTGCGCCTTGCGGCGGACGATCTTTTTCGTCGCTTCACTGATATCGCTCTGATTATTCAGCGCCTTGCTCACGGTCGCGATCGACACGCCGCAGCTGGACGCAATATCTTTCATGGAAACCATATACGTTCCTCCTTTGCACCGGCTTCATCAGGAACGTCCGGCGTTCCGCCGGAGGCTTTAAGAAACACAGGCTCAGGGTATCCCCTCCTTAAACGTTTCCACAACAATATACCTTGTTTTTAAGTA
>CACZTA010000047.1 GCA_902783935.1 uncultured Lachnospiraceae bacterium
CCTGGAATATGTCATAACGGTTCAGAGAAAACTTGGCGTGCTGTTAGATCAATACCGTGTCTGATTTTGATATGAAACGTGTTGAGAAGAAATGGGCCCCGTGATATAATCTTTAACTGCAATCAAAATATGAGAAATGCGGGAATCCGCTTAAAACAAGGTTTTTTCAAAGGAGAATACACATAAATGAAATTAGGTATCGTGGGACTTCCGAATGTCGGCAAGTCCACTCTTTTTAACTCGCTGACAAAGGCGGGGGCCGAATCGGCCAACTATCCTTTCTGCACGATTGATCCCAATGTGGGCGTCGTGGCAGTCCCTGATGAGAGACTGAAACTCCTGGGCGATTTCAGCCATTCGAAGAAAGTGACGCCGGCGACAGTGGAGTTTGTCGATATCGCCGGGCTTGTCAAGGGCGCGTCGAAGGGAGAGGGACTCGGCAACCAGTTCCTGGCGAATATCCGCGAGTGCGACGCGATCGTACACGTGGTGAGATGCTTTGAAGATGCCAATGTCATCCACGTCGACGGCTCGGTGGATCCGGCGAGAGATATCGAGACGATTAATCTGGAGCTGTTGTTTGCGGATCTCGAGGTGCTGGACAGAAGGATTGCGAAGACGGCGAAGTCCGCGAAATCCGGTGCCGATAAAAATGCGAAGAAGGAATTCGACGTCCTGAAAAAGATCCATGAACATCTGGAAGACGGAAATCTCTGCATCTCCCTCAGGTTTGACGACGAAGAGGAGGAACGCTTCAAGGAGAGCCTTGACCTTCTGACGGATAAGCCGGTTATTTATGCGGCGAATGTCGCGGACGAGGACCTGGCGGACGACGGCGCGTCAAATGAGTACGTGGCGGCTGTGCGGAAGATCGCCGCGGAGCAGAACGCGGAAGTGTTCGTGATCTCGGCGGAAATCGAGCAGGAAATCGCGGAACTGAGTGACGAGGAGAAGCAGGAGTTCTTTGCGGATCTCGGCATCACGAAATCCGGTCTCGAGAAACTGATTGCGGCGAGCTACAGCATCCTCGGCCTTCAGAGTTATCTGACGACCGGCGAGGACGAGACGAGGGCGTGGACGATTCCCGTGGGCTGCAAGGCGCCGAAAGCCGCCGGCAAGATCCATACGGACTTTGAGCGCGGATTTATCAAGGCGGAAGTTATCAATTACCAGCTTCTGCTGGACTGCGGTTCCTATGCGGCTGCGAGAGAGAAGGGGCTCGTCCGCATGGAAGGCAAGGACTACGTGGTGCAGGACGGCGACGTCATCCTGTTCCGGTTTAATGTATGACGGGCGCCATGGATTATCAGATTGCATTTCCGAATCTGGGGCTGTATTTTGAGCATGTCGGAAAGAATTTCCGGATCGGTCCGGTCACGGTCGCATACTACGGGGTCTGTATCGCGGCGGGCATGATGCTCGGGATCTTTCTGGTTACGCTGAGGGCGAAGGAAACGGGACAGTCCGCAGACGACTATATAGATATTGCAGTCTGGACGATGATTATGGGGATCATCGGTGCCAGAATCTATTATGTGCTGTTTTCCTGGCAGGAATACAGAGATGACCTGGCAGGGATTTTCCGGATCCGGGAGGGCGGTCTCGCCATTTACGGCGGACTGCTGGCCGGGGCGGCTGCGATATATGTCCTGTCGCGCCGGAAAGAGATTCCGTTCGGTACGGTGCTTGATACCTGTATCATCGGTGTCCCGGCAGGCCAGATCATCGGACGCTGGGGGAACTTTTTTAACCGGGAGGCGTTCGGAGGCTACACCGATAATCTGTTTGCCATGAGGCTGCCGGTCTCTGCAGTGAGGGCGGATGAAATAACGGCGGAAATGCGGGCGCATGCCGTCACGGAAAACGGAATTCAGTTTATCCAGGCGCATCCCACTTTTTTCTATGAGGGAGTGTGGAACCTGCTGGTGCTGCTGCTCCTCTTCCGGATGAGGAACCGGACAAAGAAGAAGGGGGACCTGTTCCTGATCTATATGGCGGCCTACGGGACCGGCCGGTTTTTTATCGAAATGCTGAGGACGGACCAGCTGCTGATTCCCGGAACCGCGGTGCCGGTTTCCATGGCGGTGTCGGCTGCGGCAGTGGTTTTTGCACTCGCCCGTCTCGTCAGAAGGCCATAATTAAATAATGAATCTGAAGAAGCTGCTGCTTCGCCGATGACAGAATGGCGGGGCGGCATTTTTTTTGTCTTCCCCCGGCGGTCTATTGATTTTTGCTGTCAAATGGGGTAAAATTCCAGATAAGTGGTACGAAGTGGGACGGAAATACCACGAAATGGGAGATCTGGGATGTTTCTTGGGAAGTACAGCCATACAATCGATAAGAAGGGCAGGCTGATCATTCCTTCCAAATACAGGGACGAAATCGGCGATCAGAAGCTGGTGGTGGTTCCGTGGTGGGAGGGTGATCTTACTGTGTTCACTCAGGATGGCTTCCGGGATTATATCAGGTCTCTTGACGAGCTTCAGGGAAGTGCGGAAGCGCGCAGACGCATCAGGCGGTTCATAACGAGCGGTGCCGACGAGTGCCGGCTCGATGCGCAGGGCAGGATTCTCTTAAACCAGAATCTGAGAGACTATGCGCATCTTAGCGGGGACGTCATCCTCACCGGCAATATGGACAGCTTTGAAATCTGGAATCCGGATGTCTGGGCGAAGACCGAAGAC
>CACZTA010000048.1 GCA_902783935.1 uncultured Lachnospiraceae bacterium
CACTCGCTGCCGGACGCATTGTTCGAACGGAAAGCATCGGAAAGCGGCACCCAGGCTGTCTGGGAACTCAGGGATGCATTGCCCTTCGGGTACCTGTATACGGAAGAAACGGATGAAGCATCCCTCCTTTCGCTCAGTGCGCCCGAGCGGCTCGCCGCCATGACCCGCGCCTGTGCCGTCACGGGGAAAAGCGCACGGGAATCCGTAAGCGGGACGGCTCCGGCGTCTTCCTTCGTTCCCCCGTCTCTCGTAAAAACAGACCTGATGCCGCTCGCATCGGAGCCTTCTGATCTTTCTGTCACGCAGGAAGACGGCGCGCTTTCGCTTAAGAAAACAGGCCGCGATCCGTATTTCTTCCTGTCCTTCGGGCAGGGAAAGGCATCTTCCGCCAGAATGCTCAGCTTCCGGTGCAAAGGCCTGAAAAACAGGCGTGAGGCTTTCGTCCTTTACCTGCTCACGGAAAACAGCGGGCCCGACCCGGCCGACAGCATCGCCGTCTACGTAAATGACGCCTGTCCCGACGCATGCGTCCTTCTCCCTGACGGCGTCACGGGTATCCGGTTCGACCCGCCGAAGAGTGCCTCGTCAACCGTCCTCACGGAACTCTCGCTCTCGCAATGGACAAATCCGGCGGAAGCCTTAAGCGCGCTCGGATCTGCCGATGTCCGCGATATCCGCTTTGAGCGCGGCACCTATGAGGCATCTGTCTCCTCTGACGGCGGTATTTTCTGCGTCCCCGTTTTTTATTCCGGCAGCTGGCGGGCGGAAGTGAACGGCGCAGAAGTTCCGGTAGAGGAAATCAACGGAGGGCTCTGCGGCATCCGCATTCCTTCCGGGGATGTCCGCCTCTCCATGACATGGAAAAGACCGGGCAGTCTGCCCGGCCTCGCCGTTTCTCTTCTGTCCGTATGCGCATGGATTGCTCTCATGCTGTTTTTCGGGAAGCGCAGGTCCCCGGTCAGTCCATAACCGGGGTGTCGTCCCCGAAATTCAGGCGCTCCTCCTCCACGACCAGCGGGCGTCCGAGGACGCGCGTATTGATGGAGAGGATGTATTCCCCCATCAGGCCGATAAAGAACAGTTCGACTCCTCCGAGGAAAAACTGGCCGATCACGAGCGGGGCGATCCCCGCGTGGAACCAGTTCCAGTGAATCAGTTTCAGGATCAGGTAGACCAGTGCGACCAGCATGCTGATCATACCGATAAAGAAGCCGATGAACGTCGCCAGCCTGAGGACGACTTTCGAATATGACGTGATGCCGACCATGGCGTAATCGTAGAGCGTGTAGAAATTATTCTTGCTCTTTCCCGCGCGGCGGTTCGGCCTGTCATACAGAACCGTCTTGTAATCAAATCCGAGTTCGGCGATCATGCCCCGCAGGTAAGGCATCGGATCATGGATTTTCCGGATCACGTCCACAAAGGCTTTGTCGTACAGGCCGAAACCGGTGAAGTTCTCAATATGCCCGATATCCGTGATCTTCCGGAGAAGCTTGTAGTACTGCCGGCGGACCCATGCCATGACACGTCCTTCCTCCGTCTTGTTCTTGATGCCGATCACGATTTTATTCCCGTCTTCCCACTCTTTCACGAGGGTCGGGATCAGTTCCGGCGGATCCTGGAAATCCGCTGTCAGGCGGATCACACAGTCCCCGTACGCCTGCCTGAGGCCGTGTACCGGAGACCGCATCTGTCCGAAATTCCGGGCATTGAAAATTGCCTTTATATGCCTGTCCCCGCTGCAGAGATTTCGGAGCAGGATCCGGGTCCTGTCCTTCGAATGATTGTCGATATAAATGATCTCATAGTCATAGGCAGGAAGCTGTTCTTCGAAAATCTTCGTCACCGCTTCCGTCATCGGGATCACGTTATCTTCTTCATTATAGGTCGGTATGACGACCGATATCAGTTTCTTCTTTTCCTCTGCCATCTTATCGCTTCGCCTCATTCTCCGTCATCGGTATTTCAAGATTTGCCGCAAGAACCTCGCGCGGCAGGAACGGCGCCATATCCTCGAGAGGCACCGACACCATGGTTCCGTCCGGAAGCTTTCTGGACGATGCCTTGGGCTCGGTCCCCTGAAGCGGCGACACCCGGATTTCAATCAGCGCGGGCAGCGGGAGCTGCATCGCCTCATGCAGGTCTTCTTTCAGCGTCTCATTTTTCGCACACAGATAAGAAGAGAAGCCGAAGAGCTTTGCCAGTTCCGCAGGGTCCGGGAATTCGAGATCACCGCTCTCAGGCCCGATTCCGACAAAGGGTTCTCCGAACCAGGCCTTCTGGGTCTGCATGATTGAATGATACCCGCCGTTGCAGATCAGGAAAACCCGCACCGGGAGACGGTTCGTCCGGATGGTCTGCATTTCCTGAAGATTCATCATCAGACTGCCCTCTCCGGTCACCAGACTGATCTCCCGGCCGGAAGCTCTCGCAATCCCGATCGCCGCAGGCAGGTCGTACCCCATGGATGCGGTCGCGGAATTCGTATAGAACCGCTGCCCTTTTCCGATCCTGTAAGCCTGCGTGCCCACAAATCTGGAGGAGCCGCAGGAACAGATCAGGTGCGCGCCTCCGGGCAGTTCATCGGAGAGCGCGTCCATAAATGCGTAGATATTACCCCTGCCGTCGCTCTGCGGCCCTTTCATCGCATCCGTGACCGGCGGGAACTGCCTTCTCCTGGCTGTGCTGCGCGCAAGCCAGCCTGCGCACGAGGCGCACCAGGGGCGGGAAGGCTCCGCTCCCTCTTCCCTGAGCCTTGCGATCAGCTTCGTCATAAGCTCCCGGGCATCCCCGATGACCGGGAGATCAACGCGGACATTCGGCTTCTGAAACTCAAGCGGATCGAGATCATTCAGGATCACATATGCTTCCCTGGCCCATTCGCGGTAATCAAATCCGGTCTGCAGAAAACTGATCCGGCTCCCGACGGACAGGAAGAGATCGCTTCCCGCCATCGCAAAATTTCCGGCACGCGTCCCCGTCATACCGGTGCGGCCGGCATACAGCGGGTGGTCTTCTTCAATCAGGTCCTGGCTGGACATGCCGGTCAGGACGGGGATCCCCAGAAGTTCCGCGAGGGTCAGGAATTCTTCTGTCCCCCCGGACGCCCTCACGCCGTAGCCGCCGAACAGCACCGGGCGGGAGGCGGATTTCAGCTTCTGAAGGATTATTTCCACTGTCTCATCAGCTATGGGCGCGGGGATCTCTTCAGGGTTCTCAGACGGGTCATACCCCTCAAGCTTTTCCGGTTCGATCTGCGCCGCCTGGATATCGAGCGGCACATCCAGCCACACGGGGCCCCTTCTGCCGCTCATCATCAGGTACAGCGCTTTCTCCACCGCATACCTGACATCTTCTTTTCTCGTGATCATCACCGCGTATTTCGTCATGCATTCCGTCGCGCGGGTAATGTCAAACTCCTGGATGCCCATCGTCCGGAGCGGGAGGCCCGTACTGCGCACGGTCGTCTCATAGCGCGCCTGGCCGGATATCACCAGCATGGGGATGGATTCCATCCAGCCGCATAATACGCCCGTAATGGCGTTTGAAGCGCCGGGGCCTGTCGTCACAAGGACCGCGGCCGGCCTGTTCGCCACACGGGCATATGCTTCCGCTGCCATCGCACATGCCTGTTCATGGTGGTGGTAAGTGCACCTGAGATCAGGGCAGTGTCCGAACGAATCATCCAGATGCATGGCGCCGCCCCCGTTGACGACAAATACATCTCTTATTCCGCTTTTAACTGCTTTTTCTGCTATATAGTCAGAAACTTTCATGCCAACCTCTTTCAGACCGGTGTCTGCGTATCAAAAGTGTTCTGTTATCAGACGTATTTTTCGCAGCGCTGTTCACAGACCATCGTCTTTCCCGACTGCTCGATCGGGATCGAATCCACATATTCCACCTCGATCACCGCGTCGTCTCCCAGATATTTCCTGTAGGAATCCACGACCTCCTGCTCATGAACCTTTGCCCCGATCTCGGCGTTCAGCTGCAGCAGGTACTTTTTCTCTTCAAGCTGGATGCATCTGGCCTGTCTCAGCACGCCTTCAAAATTCAGCAGGTTATTCATGAATACGTGGATGGAGAGGGGCTCCCCTTTCGTATTCCTGATCAGTGACCCGCGGCGCCCGTAGATCTCCGTAAACTTCTCACGGACCCTTCCCTCTTCATCCGGAATCGCAACCTTGATGCCGGTATCGCCGGTATCATAGCGGATCATCGGAAAAGCCCTGTTGAAGTAATCCGTCACGACGATTCGCCCGAGTTCGCCTTCCTCTGCGGGCTCATCCGAATCCATCTTCAGGATTTCCACATAGAAGTTGAACAGGTCCAGGTAATATCCCTCTTTCCCCGGAAGGCTCACGGCGATAAATCCGTTTTCATTATTGCCGTAAGAGAG
>CACZTA010000049.1 GCA_902783935.1 uncultured Lachnospiraceae bacterium
ATAGGTTCCGATGGCATTGTTCTTAATCGCCTCGTTGGGACTGTCTTCCATCAGCGGCACATGCTTGTGGGCAGCCGCGTGGTAGACGATCTGCGGGCGGTAGGTATCGAAAACCTCAAAGATCCGGCGGCTGTCGCGGACGGACCCGATGAGCGTCACGAGGTTGAGGTCGGGATATTTGTCCTTCAACTCATTCTGGATGTCATACGCATTGTTCTCGTAGACATCAAAGATAATCAGCTGTTTCGGGTTGTGCCCTGCCACCTGGCGGCAGAGCTCGCTGCCGATGGAACCGCCGCCGCCGGTCACAAGGACCGTCTTGCCGCTGATGAAGGAATAGACGCCGCTCATATCCGCTGTGATCGGTTCCCGTCCGAGCAGGTCTTCCACCGAGACCTTTTTCATCTTGCTGACGGTGATTTCGCCGAGCATGACCTGATACATGCCGGGCAGGTTTTTCAGCTCACAGTCTGTCTCTTTGCAGATATTCAGGATATCCCGCCTCTGCTGCGCCGTGGCACTCGGGATGGCGAGATAGATTTTATTTACATCGTACTTTTCGACGCTCTGCAGGATCATATCCCGGCCGCCGACAATCGGGACGCCGTCGATCAGGCGGTTCCATTTGTTGGGATTATCATCGATAATGCAGACCGCGCGCTCGTTTACTTCCGGGGAAATGCGCATGTCGCGGAGAATCATCTGGCCTGCATTGCCGGCGCCGATTACCATGACGCGGGACTCCTCCCGGGCACTTGCTCTGCGTCCTCTGAGCAGCAGGACAAACCGGTAAGAGAACCGGATCCCGGTGATCAGGATAAACTGGATCATGGGGCCGAGGATATAATAAGAGATCGGCATGCGGCGGATCATGACAGTAATCGCCACAATGTGGAAAATATCTGTCACGATCGAAGACATGGCGATCCGCAGAAGTTCCGTATAGCTGGCGAACCGCCAGAGGCTCTTATAGAGTTTGAGGATATAGAAAACAGCCAGGCAGAAGACCGTATAGACAGGGGCAAAGCGGGCCCAGGCCATCAGATAAGTTCTGTCAATTCTTGTAAATGCGCAGTCAAACCGGAACCACAGTGCCAGAAAATACGAGGCATTGACCGCAAAAATGTCATAGATAATCAACAAAATAGCGACACTCTGCCAGTGCCGCAATGTATGTTTCTTCTTTTGATCGGGCATGGAGGTCCTCCTGGGCAAAAAGCGTTCGCTGCATCTCATAAAACAGGGAGGCAAATGTTACTAAATATATGTCTGTCCCAAAGCCGTCAACTCCGATTGTATCTGCTTAAGGACTATGTTTCAAGCAAAATGAACTTTTTGTGAATAAACTGCGGGCATTTCGTGACTTCATCTAAACACGTTTAAATAATTGTTCTTCTTCATGAACAATTTGACAGCAGATCCCGCACCACTTCCCCCGCTATAATGAGCCCCGCTGCGGACGGAACAAAGGAAATGGACGCCGGAACGGCCTTTCTGAGGGCCGGATCCTGTCCTGACTCCGCGGGCTGCACCGGCACCTCCTTCGAATACACGCATTTGAGCGACCTGATTCCCCGCTTCTTCAGCTCCCGCCGCATGACTTTCGCGAGCGGGCATACTGACGTTTCGTAGATGTCCGCGATTTCGAAGAGTTCCGGGTGCAGTTTATTGCCGGCGCCCATGCTGCTGATGACCGGGGTGCCGGCTGCATTGCATGCTTCTATTAAAGCGATTTTCGCCGTGACGGTGTCGACGGCATCGAGTACGTAGTCGTAGTCGGCAAACGGAAACCGCCCTTCTTCGCCGGGGAGGAAGAAGCAGCAGTATGTCCGGACCGTCGCGTCCGGATTGATGTCAAGGAGGCGCTCCTTCATGACGTCCGTCTTGTATTTCCCGACAGTGGAGTGAAAGGCCACCGCCTGGCGGTTCAGGTTGGTGATGTCCACGCGGTCTTTGTCGACGATGTCGATCGCGCCGATGCCGGCGCGGATCAGCGCCTCCGCCGCGTGTCCGCCGACGCCGCCGAGGCCGAAGACCGCGACGCGGGATGTTTTCAGGCGTTCCATCGCCTCATCGCCGAGGAGGCGTCTCGTTCTGTCGAATTGGTCCATAATTTTCGTCCTGTTATTCCGGAACGCATTGACCTGTTCCGGCATTCCGTATATACTTATAGTATATACATTATGTAATAGTATTTATCTGACCGGAGGTGATTTCATGCTTACTGCAAAAGTCTTTCAGAGCGGCAACAGCCAGGCCATCCGTATTCCCAAAGAGGTACAGACGGACCGGCGGGAGTTTGCGATTCGCAAAGTAGGTGACGGATACATTCTTTTTCCGGCTGATGATCCCTGGTTCCCGCTGAGGTTCAGTATCGGACAGATGCCTGATGATTTTATGACCGACAGAGAACAGCCTTTGTGGGAGGATGTTCCGGAAAGAGAGGGTTTCTGATGTATCTGCTCGACACAAATATATGTATCTATGCCATGAAAAACTCTTTTCCCAATCTCTCACAGAAGCTGTTCAGGGTTTCGCCTTCTGAGATCTTTATCTCTTCCATAACCGTCGGCGAACTGGAATACGGCTGTTCGAAAAGCAGGTGGGGCAAACGGTCCAGGAATGTCATGAACCTTTTTCTCGCCGCCTACACGATTCTGCCTTTCGATCAGGATGATGCGGTTGTCTTTGGCAGGATCAGGGCGGAGCTTGCAAAAGCAGGTTCCCCGATCGGCCCCTATGATATACAAATTGCTGCTCAGTGCATTTCTCGCGGACTGACTGTTGTCACGCACAATACGGGCGAATTCAACAAGGTTCCCGGCCTTGGCGTTGAGGACTGGACCAGCTGAAATCCTGCAGGGAGACTAATGGAGCCTTAAATTGCTGTCCATTGATGATGATCAGGTGTCTCTGAGCATAATCGGTGGCTTTTATTGCCCTTCTGTGCCCCTTATTTTACCTTATCTTGCAGGCACATGCAATTGACGGGGGTCAGGCGGTTTTATACAATATAGGAGATCAGAATTGTTCCGGCAGGCTGCGGGCATCAGGGATGGCGACAGGATCCGTGCGCGACAGCGCGAGGCCGACCGGATGGCTCAGGGCTGTGGGCTGCGAAGAGAAGCCGCAATTGATGCCTGCGATCCTTAAAGGAAGGAGAATCTGCCATGAAGCGAATTTTCGCCTGTTTTTTTGCTATTGTCATGTTTGTCTGTATGCCGGTTTCCGCGAGAGCGGACGCAGGCGGCTATCTGATGGAGTACGGCAGCGCGTCTTTCACAAACCGGCGCGGTGATTCGGGAAGTGATGTCCGCAAGATCCAGCAGCGGCTCTATAATCTCGGATACCTGAGCGGCGGAGTCGACGGTGTCTACGGGGCGAAGACGCAGGCGGCTGTCGCATCATTTCAGAGTAAGAACGGTATTCACGGATCCGGCGGTTATTCCGGTACGGCTACCCGGTTCACGCAGGCGCTCCTCTTCGGGGCAGGCGCGATCCCGGCAGGCTCTTCGACGAAGAGGGGCGTGAAGTATTATGGGATGCATTCCGTATACGGATTCAGTACCAGGTCAAAGAACGGCAAGACGATCACGATGTCGCTGCAGGTTCAGAATGATACATTTTCGACGATTGACGGAATCCGGCTGCTGTACTGGTTTGAGGATTATTACGGAAATATCGTCACGAATCAGGGATATAACTGCTGGGATTCGTACCGCTACGGACTGAATATCGGTTATCAGGAGAGGGCGAGTTTTTCGATTGATATTACGCCTTACTCGAGTGAGCGGTCGAGAATCGCTTATCTGCGCTGCATTGTGGCGGAGATCTCTTATACGACGGGTGAGGTTTATATCAATTTTGATCCGAATGCGTATCTGCCGTCGCTGAGCGCGTATCAGACCGGATGGGCGTAAGGCAGGCGCGGCGCGGGCGGCCGGGGCAGTTGGCTGGCGCGGGTGGATGATGGCGCGCGGCTGGGGCGGCGCTGGTGCTGAAGGTGACAGGTACTTTTTTGGCGGGTGACAGGTACTTTGGGCGAAAAGTACCTGTCACCCGATTGTTGACAGAAGCCGGATTGTTCTATTATGATTTCTGTGGATGTTTTTATGATTTTCATATAGAGGAGACAGACAGATGAGAGTGACAGATGATATCAGATATATCGGCGTAAATGACCACGATATCGACCTGTTTGAAGGCCAGTATGTCGTACCGGCCGGCATGGCGTATAATTCGTATGTGATTATTGATGAGCAGATCGCGGTTTTTGATACGGTGGAGGCGCGTTTCACGGATGAATGGCTCGGCAATCTCGAAGCCGCCCTCGGCGGACGGACGCCGGATTACCTGATCGTGCAGCATATGGAGCCGGATCATTCCGCGAATATTCTGAATTTCCTCGCGAAGTATCCCGCTGCCAAGGTCGTCGGGAATGCGAAGACATTCGGGATGATTGACCAGTTCTTCGAGAATGCGCCTGCATTTGAGCGTGTGACCGTCAAGAATAATGACACGCTGACGCTCGGGAAGCATGTTCTGACGTTTGTCCTGGCGCCGATGGTGCACTGGCCGGAGGTCATGGTGACGTACGACAGCACGGAGAAGGTGCTCTTCTCGGCGGATGCATTTGGCAAGTTCGGCGCGAATGATGTCGAGGATCCGGAAGGATGGGCGTGCGAGGCGGCGCGGTATTATATCGGCATTGTCGGCAAGTACGGAACACAGGTGCAGGGGCTGCTGAAGAAGGCCGCCGCGCTTGATATCGCGACGATCTGCCCGCTGCACGGGCCGGTGCTCACGGGCGACCTGAGCGAGTATCTTGATCTCTACGGCAAGTGGAGTACTTATACGCCGGATAAGTGCGGTGTCGCGATCGCTTATACGTCCGTGTACGGGCATACGGCGGAGGCGGCGAAGTCGCTCGCGGCCATGCTTGAGGAGAAGGGCGTCAAGATCGAGATTTATGACCTCGCGAGGGATGATGTGGCGGAGGCTGTTGAGGCGGCATTCCGGTTTGACCGCGTGGTGCTGGCGACGACGACTTATAATGCGGACATTTTCCCGCAGATGCGCGATTATATTGAGCATCTGAAGGAGCGCAATTTCCAGAAGCGCCGCGTCGCGATTATCGAGAACGGCAGCTGGGCGCCGATGGCGAAGAAGGTCATTCTCGG
>CACZTA010000050.1 GCA_902783935.1 uncultured Lachnospiraceae bacterium
AACTTTTTTCCGCAGAAGAGACCGCGGCCGGCCTGCCGGACGGACCCCATGAGATTTCCGCTTATATTTATGAGGACGGGTGTGTGCTTAAAGAAGTACACGAACGGTTTATTCTCGATACGACTCCGCCCGTATGCAGCTTCCGGATCGAACCCGGCCTGCCCGGCATCATGGCGGGAGGAGCGGGAGGCCCGTGGCTTTTCCGGTCGGGCTTCCGGGCTGTATTTGATGTGACGGATGAGAATTATGATCCTGAGACGACCGCTCTGCGCAGAGATTATGCGTCAGGGACGGCGGATCCGTCGGAAGCGGAGGCTGACTGTGAGGGGGAACCGGTTTTCTCTGAGGACGGACATTTTGAGGATGTCGTTACAGAAGACGGTGTTTACCGCTACAGCCTGTTCGGGTCAGATCTGGCCGGAAACGGAATTATGCTGTCCCCGGACCGGTGGCTGGAGGACGGCAGGACAAGCAGGCTCCTCGCCGTCGATACGGTGAAGCCGGAGGGCTCCCTGACGGTTGCGGGCGGGGAGACTGTTTATTATGAAGAGAATGAACAGGGAGCTTTCGCTGTCAGCGGGGAATACCCGTCAGATGAAACCCTGACCGTGACGATTTCCGCGCGGGACAGGGGCGGGGGTCCTGTCCGGATTACAGGCTGGCTGACTGTTAACGGAAAGCGGTCGTTTATTGACAGCGAAGAAGAGAGCGGGGATGCGGATAATGAAATCCAGACCGTGCTCCCGCGGGGGGCGGTGTTCAGTGTGCAGGACATCCTTCTTGAAGATGCAGCCGGCAATACGGCCCGCCTGCCCGATGTCCCTGAAATGAAGCCGTCTGGCCGGAAAACAGCTCAGGCCGGCAGTGATGAAGAAGAGAGAGAAGAGGAAGAAGAGAAAACAGAAATTGAGGAAACAGCAGAAGAAGAGACAGCTGATACGGAAACGGGCCCGGAAGAGTCCGTGCGGGATGCGGCTGTTTCGGCTGCGGAAAAAGTGAAGGAACCGGCGGCCCCGGATTCTGAGCGGGAAATGCCGGCAGACAGCGTCCCCGAATTGTCCTGTTTCTTTACGGACCGGAGAGAAGGGAATCATTCTTTTTTCCGTCAGGCCCGGCGCGCCGTGATACTGGCAAGGGCGGATACTTTTGACCGGGACAGAATTGTTATAGAAGCAGAGAACGGGGAAGAGAGTGAATGGATCAGAAAAAAGGATGTATTCAGAAAATATATCGATTTCCGCCGGGACGGATTCTGCAGCCTTCACGTATGGACGGAGGATTCGCCTGGCAATCATTTTCCTCCGGAAGAAGGGGCCGGCTTCACGGAGTTTGTCATTCACCGGAAAAAACCTGTAGTACGGATCACGGGCGCCGCCGGAGGAACCGCAAATACGGAAGTGCCGCGGCTGACAGTAAGTGTCAGGGACCCGTATGCGGACTTATGCCGGGTAAAGATTCGCGTGAGCAGCGGAAAGAACGGCCCCTGCAGCGTGCAGTGGGAGCAGCAGAATGGACAGGGGGAGGTCCGGTACACAGCCGTGATGCCGGAGGAGGATGACTGTTATACAGTACAGTGTCAGGCTGTATCACCCTCAGGTACGGCGGGGACAGCAGGGCTGTCCTATTCGCTGAACAGAAAAGGGACTGTCTTTGAATTCAGGCAGAGGGCCGTGAGGGGGCAGAGGATCCGGACTGTCCTGAGGCCCGAGATCATCCTGCATGATATAAATGATGTGACGGTGCTTTCGGCTTCCGTCAACGGGCAGGCATGGGACATTACAAGGGAAGGAGCAAGCGTCTTCTTTGAAAATATGCCGGAGGCGGACGGGAAATATGTGCTGACGATGACCGTGCGCGACAGCGCAGGCCATATTGCATCCATGCAGCCGGTGGAATACTGGCTTGACAGGACGCCTCCCGAGCCGGTCTTCGAGGTCACAGGGGATACTGCGGAAGAAGTACAGGCGTGGGTCTTAAGGGAATCACCGGACGATTCCCTGCTGGAACTGACGATTGACGGACAGGCAGTTCCGGCTGACCGGGAAGCAGAGGAAGGGTGGATGGTCTCCGTCAGCGGACCGGGGATGCACACACTGGCAGCAAAACTGGCGGATGCAGCGGGCAACCGGGGACATCTGAAAAGCTGTGTGATCGAGGTGAAGGGAAGAGACGGGAACAATCCGGGACGCGCAGCGGCCGTCGCCGGGACAGTGGCCGCGGGTGCGGCACTCGGTGTTTTCATTTATCGTAAAAAGTATTGACTTTCCTTCTTTATTAGACGTATAATGTTCGAGCGTGTCATAGGCACGCTCGCTGTTTTATGCGCAAAAAACGCATAACTTCAGAAACAGACAGCCGAACCGCCGCCCGGCTTTTACAGGAAGCGGGCGGACTATTGAAAAGGAGGAAACATCAGGGAATGCCTACATTTAATCAGTTGGTCAGAAAAGGAAGAGAGACTTCTGTTAAAAAGTCAAAGGCTCCGGCACTTCAGAGCTCTTTCAACTCTCTGAAGAACAGACAGATCAAGGCCAGTTCACCGCAGAAGCGCGGTGTCTGCACGGCAGTCAAGACCGCCACACCGAAGAAGCCGAATTCGGCCCTTCGTAAAATCGCCAGAGTACGTCTTTCCAACGGTATTGAAGTGACATCTTATATCCCGGGCGAAGGCCACAACCTTCAGGAGCACAGCGTCGTGATGATCCGCGGCGGCCGTGTCAAGGACCTTCCGGGTACCAGA
>CACZTA010000051.1 GCA_902783935.1 uncultured Lachnospiraceae bacterium
ACCTGCCTGCATATGATGAAGGGCACGCCCTACGTCTATCAGGGAGAGGAGCTCGGTATGACAAACTGCCCGTGGGAATCCCTCGGCCAGATCAACGACATCGAGTCCCTCGGAAATGTGCGCGCCCTCATGGCGCGCGGCCTCCTGACGGAAGAAGAAGCCGTGGAAGTCATGCGCAGGCAGAGCCGCGACAATGCGAGGACGCCCATGCAGTGGGATGACTCGGAGAACGCCTGCTTCACGGAAGGGAAACCGTGGCTGATGGTCAACCCGGATTACAAAACGGTCAATGCAGCGGAGGAACTGGCCCGGAAAGACTCTGTCTTTTATCATTACCAGAAGCTGATTGCTCTCAGGAAACAGGACGACACGATCGTATACGGCACCTATGCGCTTCTGGAAAAAGACCACCCGGACCTGTTCGTCTACACGCGCACGCTCGGGAATGAAAAGCTGCTGGTCGTCTGTAATTTCGCGGACCATGAGGTCGCCTGGCAGGTGCCGGACGAATTTACCGGGGGAGAAATCCTGATTTCCGGCTCCGGCCGTGAGACAGCTGCAGGCGCTGCGGTTGCACCGTATGAAAGCTTTGTCGTAAAAATAAAAACCGGACAGAAGTAAACCGCTCCTGTCCGTACACGATTGCCGGCAGCTGCTTCAGCAGTTGCCGGTATAAACATATGTGAGATTCTTCCGGGCTGTCTCCGCCAGGCTGTATATGAGCCTGACATCGGTCGCCGGCCTGTCCTGCATCCTGAACCGCGGAAAGAAGCGGGAGATATGCAGGGGGATATCCCGGCCGGCCTGCCGCCCGGGTCCGCCGTCAAGTCCGGCGACCCAGCTGCTCAGCGCCTCCATCTCTTCTTCCCCGTCGTTCCCGCCCGGGATGATCAGCGTGGTAAGCTCCACATGGCAGACCTTCACCGCGGCGGCGATAAAGTCCATGACCGTTTTCCGGTCTCCTTTCAGCACATCCCGGTAGTACCTGTCCGTAAACCCCTTCAGGTCTATGTTCATGGCGTCGATATACGGCGCCAGCTGTTCCAGCACGGGGAGCGTTGCCGTTCCGTTCGTGACGAGGACATTTTTCATCCCCGCTTTATGGACGAGCCGCGCCGTATCCAGCACATATTCATAGCCGATCAGCGGCTCATTATAAGTAAACGCAACGCCGATATTTCCCTTTTTCCGGTAAAATGCCGCCGTCCGCGCGAGCTCCTCCGGAGAAATCTCCTCCGCGTTCCGGGCATCGCGCAGCGCCTCCTCCGACCAGGAAATACTGTAATTCTGGCAGAACGGACAGCGCAGGTTGCAGCCGAAGCTTCCGGCCGAGAGAATCAGGCTGCCCGGAAAGAAGCGGTTCAGCGGTTTCTTTTCAACCGGATCCAGCGCGAGCGAACTGATTTTCCCGTAATTCAGCGCAGTCACCGTCCCTCCGCGGCAGATTCTTGCCCCGCAGAACCCGGTTTTCCCTTCGCTTATCTCACAGTGCCTGAAGCACACCCCGCATACAGCCATTCTTCATCCTCTTACTTCACGTATGGCGGACCACTTCAAACCGCTCCAGCGTGTAGTTCTCGTTCTTCCGGATCCCGCCCTTCTGCATGGCGATCGAAACCTGCTGCTCAGGCGTGTCTACTCCTTCCAGATCCGGAAGCAGGAGCCCCCGTCTGTGCCCGCAGCTGACGATGACGCCGTAGCGCTTCACATCCAGCTCGCGCACCGATTCGATCTTTTCCGCCTCTCCGAGTACATCCACGTTGATTTCAAGCCATTTCAGCTCGTCCTCCGTCACCGGGTCAAAGCGGGGATCCCCGGTCCCGGCGCTGACCGCATTCCGGATGATCTCCTGCGCCACATTCTTCGCGGTCGGCGCGATCGTCCCGATGCATCCGCGGAGTTTCCCGTGCTTGTGGATGGAGACGAACGCCCCTGCGCGCGTCGTCAGCATTTCCGGAGGAAGGTCCCCGGGAACCGGGATGGTCCTCCGCTCCCGGATATACGTTTCCAGAGACTGCCTCGCAAGCCGGACGTAAGGATCCGCCTCCTGCGCCTGCTTTGTCACCTTTTCCTCGAGCCGTCGGAGGTGTTCATCCAGAAAATGCCGCGTCTCATCCGGCCCGTCCGGATAAAACGTGCAGATTCCGTAGCCCACGCCCGTCACGTCCTGATGGGACAGTACGTTCGTCTTCACGTTCATCCCGTCAAACGCCCCGGCCATGATCACAAATGACCGGTGCCCGCATTCGGCCGCCTTTTCGCAGAATGTCTCTTCAAAATCAAGCAGCTCGCCGAACGCCCCGCGTCCGCAGACATCCATGATCCGCTCATCATAAGCCGGGCCTTCAGGAGCAAACCCGTAGGGACCGTACCGCTGCAGCTTGTGGGA
>CACZTA010000052.1 GCA_902783935.1 uncultured Lachnospiraceae bacterium
CTCCGGATTTTCGGCCCCCGGAAGAATGCGGCGATCCTCGAGGGCTCCAAGGCATTCTCAAAAGAACTGATGAAGAAATACGGTATTCCGACGGCGGATTATGTCACTGTGAATTCTCCTGAAGCCGCCTATGCGTATCTGGAGAACGCGGACTATCCGATCGTGCTGAAGGCAGACGGGCTCGCGCTCGGAAAGGGCGTGCTGATCTGCGGGACCCGGGAAGAAGCGGAAGCGGGCGTCCGGGAGATCATGGAAGACAAGAAGTTCGGTGATGCCGGAAACTGCATGGTGATCGAAGAGTTCCTGACGGGGAGAGAAATCTCTGTCCTCTCGTTTGTGGACGGAAAGACGATCCGCATCATGTCGTCCGCGATGGACCACAAGCGGGCCGGCGACGGCGATACGGGACTGAATACAGGGGGCATGGGTAATTTTTCTCCGAGTCCCTTTTATACGGAAGAAGTCGACGCTTTCTGCCGGAAGTATATTTATCAGAAAACCGTCGACGCGATGGCAGCGGAAGGACGGCCGTATAAGGGCGTCATCTTCTTCGGTCTGATTCTGACGGAGAAAGGACCGAGAGTCCTCGAGTACAACGCGAGATTCGGAGATCCGGAAGCCCAGGTCGTCATCCCGAGACTGAAAAATGATATAGTGGATGTGTTTGAAGCCTGTATCGACGGGACGCTTGACTCGGTCGGCCTGTCATTTTCCGACGATGCATGCCTGTGCGTTGTTCTCGCCTCCGAAGGTTATCCGGTATCTTATGAAAAGGGATTCCCGATCAGCGGCCTTGAGACATTTGAAGGGAAGGATGATGAGATCGTCTTCCATGCCGGCACAAAGTTTGATGAAAACGGCAGGATTGTTACCAGCGGGGGCCGTGTGCTTGCGGTGACCGCACTGGCTCCGACGCTCATAGAGGCGCGGGACAAGGCGTACAGGGCAGTGGAACGGGTCCATTTTCAGAATAAGTATATGCGGCATGATATCGGACATGCGATTGACGAAGCCTGAGAACTCAATCGGCAGTAGAGATGTCCCTGATTTTTATCGTGGTAAATCTGTAAATGATAGTGTACACTGTAGATAATGTACCGGTATGGATTCCGCACCGGCGGACAGGGAGTCCGGGAGGGTGCGGGGAACGATGAAAGGAGAAAAAAGAATGGATAAGTATGTATGCGATACCTGCGGATACGAATATGATCCCGCAGCCGGCGATCCGGATAACGGAGTAGAACCGGGAACTGCTTTTGAAGATCTTCCGGATGACTGGGTATGCCCGCTCTGCGGAGTCGGCAAAGACGAATTCAGTAAAGCCTGAAACAGGGATATTTAAATTGTCTGTAAACCGCTGACAGAGGCTCAGCGGTTTTTTTGTCTTCCGGCCGAAGGGACTTGCAGAGGAGCGGGGAATCTGTTATAGTTGTGTTATAACAGTTTGAATACGGAGCGGAGAGAGCCATGTTTATAGAAATCGATTTTGAAAGCGATGAGGCGATCTACAGGCAGCTTTGTCACCAGATTATTATAGGAATCGCAACGAATACCCTGCAGTCAGGCCAGAGCCTTCCGTCTGTCAGAGATATGGCCGAGGAGATCGGGATCAACATGCATACCGTCAATAAAGCCTATTCGATCCTCCGCCAGCAGGGCTTCCTGACCGTTGACAGACGGCGGGGGGCAGTCGTGGACGTGAGCTGTGAAAAAAGAGACGCGCTGGAGGAACTGAAGAAGGATCTGACGATCGTTCTGGCAAAGGCATCGTGCAAGCAGGTGACGCGTGAGGATGTGCACAGCCTCATAGATGAGTTATACAGGGAATACGGGAGTACATAAATGCTGAATTATACGGATGAGGCGAATAAGGCGGTCGCCTATGCGGTAAAAGCGGCGGCTTACCACCGCCAGAATTATGCCGGGACGGAACATCTTCTGGCCGGCCTCCTGAAATCGTCTGACGGGACCGCGGCGCATGTCCTGACAGAGGCGGGCATCACGGCGGAAAAGCTTGCAAGGCTGATCGACAGGCTGATCGCCCCCCAGGGAAGTACGGCCGTCATGGAAAGGCCGGGATTTTCACCGAGGGCGGAGAAGGTGCTTGCAGGTTCCGAACGTATTGCGGAAGAACTCGGCGGAAAAGAAATCGGGACCGAACACCTGCTGCTGTCCATGCTGAGGGACACGGAATGTGTCGGAACGAGGCTTCTCCACACGATGGGCGCCGATATCAGAAAGTTGTATGCGGATACGCTTGTCGCGATGAATGCAGCTGACCGCTATTCCAGCCAGGATATGCTGAGCGGCAAAATGATGAAGGAAAGTGCCGGGGCGACACCGGTTCTTGACCAGTACAGCCGGGA
>CACZTA010000053.1 GCA_902783935.1 uncultured Lachnospiraceae bacterium
CTTTTCGGTCGGCGCAGGCCTATCCCGGAGCTGAAGGCCCAGAATTTTGCGCTGAGGGGCTTCGGGGAGAGGGCCGCCATGAACAGCCCCATTCAGGGAAGTGCGGCTGATATTATAAAAATCGCCATGATCCGCGTTTTCCGGCGCCTTAAGAGAGAACTCCCCGAAGCGAAACTGATTCTCCAGATCCATGACGAACTGCTGGTCGAAGCCCCCGAAGAGCGGGCTCAGGATGTACAGAGAATTCTGACGGAAGAAATGAAACAGGCGGCGTCTCTGTCCGTCTCGCTGGAGACGGACTGCCACACGGGCAGAAACTGGTATGAAGCGAAATAAGGACTTGGACATGTATATTATCGGAGTGACAGGCGGCGTCGGCTGCGGAAAATCGGAGGTTCTCAGATATCTGTCTGAAAAATGGGGTGTCCGCATTCTCCAGCTTGACCTGATCGGACACAGCCTGCTTGAGCCGGATTCACCCTGTTACAAAAGGATTGCGGACCTGTTCGGGCCTGCTGCCGTCAATGCTGACGGGACGCTGAACAGAGGCGTGATCGGCGAAAGCGTCTTTCACGACGAAGCGATGAGGCAGGCGCTGGATGACATTCTGCATCCTGCAATCCGCAAAAAAACAGATGCAATTCTTAAGCAGCTGCGGGAGGAAGGCGTTCCGGCTGCAGCTGTTGAGGCGGCGCTGCTCCTGGAAGCAAAATACGATGCAATCTGCGATGAAACATGGTATATTTATGCAGATGAATCCGTAAGGACCGGGCGGCTTATCCTTTCGAGAGGCTACAGTGAAGAGCGGATCCGCGGTATGATGGCGGCGCAGATGAAGGAAGAAGAATTCCGTGCGGCGTGCAGTTTCGTCATCGATAACAGCGGGGCGTTTGAGAGGACAGAACGCCAGATAGACGGCAGGATGAGAGACATTCTGCATAAGATAAAGGAATAAAACATGAAATTCTGCAGTATAGCAAGCGGAAGCAGCGGCAACTGCATTTACGCGGGAAGCGCCGCCACTTCCGTTTTGATTGATGCCGGCATATCCGGCAGGCGGATCGAGCAGGGACTGTCGGGGATCGACCAGAGCATGGCGGATATCGACGGTATCCTGGTGACCCATGAGCATTCAGACCACATAAAGGGAATCGGCGTCCTCGCCAGGCGGTACGGGATTCCGGTTTATGCAACGGCCGGGACGCACAAAGCCCTCTCGCAGATGACTTCCGTCGGAAAAATCCCTGAGGGACTGGCAAATGTCATCCGTGCGGACCACGTCTTTCAGATCGGGGATCTCACGATTTCGCCTTTTATTATTTCCCACGATGCAGCGGAGCCGGTGGGATACAGGATTGCCCATAACGGGAAATCCTGTGCCGTGGCGACCGACATGGGATGCTGGGATGACTACACGGTCGGGCAGCTTAAGGAACTTGACGTCCTTCTTCTCGAATCGAACCACGATGTCCATATGCTGCAGGCAGGACCGTATCCGTATTATCTGAAAAGAAGGATTATGGGCGAACGCGGCCACCTCTCAAACGAGACGGCAGGAAGGCTCCTTTCAGAGATCCTTCATGACCGCATCCGCCAGATCTGCCTCGGACATCTCAGCAGGGAAAACAATTACGAGGCACTCGCCTACGAGACGGTGCGCGATGAGGTGACCATGTCGGATACACCTTACAAGGCGGATGATTTCCGCATCACAATCGCCCACAGAGACAGGCCGGAGGAAGCGGTCATTTTTTAGCGGCAAAGGAGCAAACCGAGATGAAGAAAACGATTATTACGGTCGTCGGAAAAGATACTGTCGGCATTATCGCGAGAGTATGCCAGTATCTTGCCGACAATAACTGCAATATCCTGGACATTTCCCAGACAATAACCGGCGGTATTTTCAACATGATGATGGTAGTGGACATGACGGAGGCCGGAAAGCGGTTTTCGGATATTCAGAAAGACCTGACTGCTGTCGGAGAAAGTATCGGCGTCGTGATCCACGTCCAGAATGAAGAAATCTTCGATATGATGCACAGAATCTGATAAGGAGAACTGCAGAATGATCAATATTCATGAAGTCTTCGAGACGAATAAGATGATTGAGCGGGAGCACTTTGATGTCCGGACCATTACACTCGGCATCAGCCTCCTGGACTGCATCGATTCAAATCTGGAGACGCTCAGGGCGAAGATTTCCGACAAGATCAACAGGACTGCGGAAAACCTGGTCCGCACCGGGGAAGAAATCAGCGAAGAATTCGGCATTCCCATCGTCAATAAGCGAATCAGTGTCACGCCTGCGGCGCTTGTCGGCGGGGCTGCCTGCAAAACACCGGGCGATTTTGTCAGGATCGCCGAGACGCTCGACGAATGTGCGATCCGCGCGGGTGTGAACTTTATCGGCGGATACAGCGCCCTTGTTTCAAAAGGAATGACGCAGGCGGATGAGATGCTGATCAGGTCCATTCCGGAGGCGCTGGCCAGAACGGAGAGGGTCTGCAGTTCCGTGAACCTGGGCTCCACAAAACAGGGAATCAATATGGACGCCGTGCGCCTTATGGGCGACATCATCCATGAGACAGCTGTTTATACGAAAGACCGTGACGGCCTCGGCTGTGCGAAACTCGTCGTATTCTGTAATGCTCCTGACGATAACCCGTTCATGGCCGGCGCTTTTCACGGCGTGACGGAAGGAGATGCGGTGATCAATGTCGGTGTCTCAGGTCCGGGCGTCGTCAAGGCGGCGATTGAGGAATGCAGGGATGCCGGATTTGAAGTACTCTGTGAGACAATAAAGAAAACCGCTTTTAAAATTACGAGAGTCGGCCAGCTCGTCGCGGGAGAGGCTTCGAGGAGGCTCGGCATACCTTTCGGGATCTGTGACCTGTCACTTGCACCGACTCCTGCCGTCGGAGATTCCGTCGCTGATATCCTGAAGGAAATCGGCGTGGAGCAGGCGGGGGCCCCGGGTACGACGGCGGCGCTGGCACTTCTGAATGACCAGGTCAAAAAAGGAGGGCTTATGGCATCTTCCTATGTCGGCGGCCTGTCCGGCGCTTTTATCCCCGTCAGTGAAGACCAGGGCATGATCGAAGCGGTCGAGAAAGGCGCCCTGACACTCAGCAAACTGGAGGCCATGACCTGCGTCTGCTCTGTAGGCCTGGATATGATCGCCGTCCCCGGCAGCACATCGCCTTCGACGATTGCCGGCATCATCGCGGACGAGATGGCACTCGGGATGATCAATCAGAAAACCACCGCAGTCCGCCTGATTCCCGTGCAGGGAAAAAAAGTGGGAGACTATGTGGAATTCGGCGGTCTCCTCGGGCGCGCTCCGGTTATGCCGGTCAGCACTTTCGGCTGTTCCAGGTTTACCGACCGCGGAGGGCGCATTCCGGCACCGGTCCATGCGTTTAAGAACTGATGAAAACAGCTGCAGTCATCGCCGAATTTAATCCGTTTCATCTGGGACACGCATGGCTTCTCGAAAAAGCCAGGGAAGCCGGTGCAGAGAGGATTATCGTCCTCATGAGCGGGGATTATGTACAGCGCGGCGCACCCGCACTTGCGGACAGACATGCGAGAGCCGAGATGGCCCTTCTTAACGGTGCGGACCTTGTCATTGCCTGTCCGACGCGTTATGCCGTCTCTTCCGCCGAACACTATGCCCGCCATACTGTCGGCCTGCTTGACCGTCTCCACATGGCGGACTGTCTTGTATTCGGAAGCGAGGAGGGGGAAATAACCCGTCTTCAGGGATGCGCCGATGTGCTCCTTAATGAGACGCCGGCGTTCAGGGAAGCACTTAAGACAGGCCTGAAAAACGGCCTGTCTTTTCCTGCGGCAAGAGCGCGGGCGCTTCCGGAATACAGAGCCCTTCTTTCTCATCCGAATAATATCCTCGCGGTTGAATATCTGAAAGCGCTCCGTTTGGCAAAGTCGGAAATGGTGCCTGTCACCTTTGCCAGACAGGGGCGGGGGTACCATGACCCTGACGTCAGCGGAAGTGACGCCTCCGCGACCGGGATCAGAAAACTGATCAGCGGGCAGGAAGCAGGTGTTCCTTCGGCCGTACGGGAAGCCGCAGGGGAGAGTGTCTACCGGATTCTCCTTAAGGAAGCGGAGAACGGTGGTTTTCTTGAGGCGGATGATTACTCCGTCCTCCTCGCGTCAAAGCTGTTCCGCATCAGCGCCGGCAGTGAGCTGACGGTTTATCCTGATATCAGCGAAGACCTCGCCCTGCGGATCTTCCGGATGAGGAACCAGTTTTCTTCCTTTACTTCGTTTGCTGAATGCTGTGCCGCCAAAAGCGTTCCTGCTGCGAGGGTCATGCGGGCGCTTCTCCATATTGCACTGGACATGAAAAAGGAGGAGCGGTATGCGGATGAGGGTTTTATCCATGTGCTGGGGTTCCGGAGGGATGCTGCTCCCATGCTGAAGGTGACAGAAAAAAGGGCTGACCTCCCGCTCATCACAAACCCGCCGGCTTACCGTGACCGGCTGTCAGGCGCAGCCGCTGCATTATTTGAGGAGGAGCTGTATGTCTCAAATCTGTATAATGCTGTGAGATCCGCAAAGAGCGGGGC
>CACZTA010000054.1 GCA_902783935.1 uncultured Lachnospiraceae bacterium
GACGTTCATTCCGAAGCCCCGGCAGATATCGATAAAAATCCTGCCGATCTTTCCGGTACCGATGACGCCGACCGTCTTCCCGTGAAGGTCAAACCCTGTCAGCCCGCTCAAAGAGAAATTAAACTCTCTTGTCCTGTTATACGCTTTATGAATGCGCCGGATGGAGGTAAGCAGCAGCGCTGCCGCATGCTCGGCAACAGCATACGGAGAATACGCCGGCACATGCACGACATGGATCTTTCCGTATGCATGCCTTACGTCCACGTTATTATATCCGGCGCAGCGGAGGGCTATCATCCGGACGCCCAGTTCATACAGTTTATCGATGACCGCAGCATTGACCGTGTCATTGACAAACACACACACCACATCACAGCCTTTGGCCAGATCAGCGGTATCTTCATTCAGCTTCGTTTCCAGAAATTTGAACTGTATGTCATGAAGACTGCCGTACTGTTCAAAAGAAGGTCTGTCGTATTCTTTTGTATCATAAAAAGCAATCCGGATCATAATAATCTCCTTTACTCAATCATCTCCGGCAAGAAGTTCCTTTAACGTCTCTCTCATCGCCGGGATATCATAGGGCTTTGCCAGATGGGCATTCATTCCGGCCTCGAGAGCGACTTTCCGGTCTTCCTCAAATGCATTTGCCGTGACAGCTACAATCGGTATGCGGGCTTTTTTCGGATCATCCAGTTCACGAATCAGTTTTGCCGCCTCATACCCGTTCATCTTCGGCATCTGGATGTCCATCAGAATGATATCGTACGTTCCGGCAGGAGCAGACGTCACCTTTTCCACCGCCTCCTCGCCGTCAGATGCGATATCGATCGTAAACCCGGATTCTTCCAGAATCGCGGTAGCGATGATCTGGTTCATCTGGTTGTCCTCCGCCAGAAGGATGCATTTCCCGGCAAAATTCGGAGCGGAGTCCTCTTCTGCCGCGTCTTCTTCTGCGGAAGCCTGCGTCTTCATAAAAGGCTTCGTCAGAACCGATCTCAGTTCGGACATAAACAGAGGCTTGGAGCAGAAGTCCGTGACGCCGGCTTCCCGCGCTTCCTCCTCGATATCGGCCCAGTCGTAAGCCGTGAGAATGATAATGGGGACGTCATCCCCGATGACTTTCCGGATTCTCCGCACGGTCTCGATTCCGTTCATGTCGGGCATCATCAGATCGATGAGATAGACCCGGAACGGATCCGAATGGTCAAGCGCCTGCTGTGTGCGGACGACCGCTTCCCTTCCGTAATTCGTCCAGTCGGGACGCATGCCGATCTCCCGCAGCATGCCGCAGATGGAAAGACATGTATCGGTATCATCGTCCGCGACGAGGGCCCGCAGGCCCTGAAGCTCCTCAATCGGCTCAAACCGGGCGGAATGTCCGGCAATCTTGAACGGGAGCTCCACGACGAACTCGCTGCCCTTGCCTTCTTCGGAATGCACGGTAATCGTCCCGCCCATCATATCGACGATATTCTTCGTGATCGCCATGCCGAGGCCGGTTCCCTGAATGCCGCTCACCGTGCTGGTCCGCTCGCGGGTAAATGCCTCAAAGATCGTTTTCTGGAACTCCTCACTCATTCCGACGCCGTTATCCTTGATCCGGAATTCGAAATTCGCCACGTCAGGAGACGGAGACGGCTTCTCGAGAACCCGGAAACTGATCATGCCGCCGTTCGGTGTAAACTTGACCGCATTTGACAGAATGTTCAGCAGGACCTGGTCCAGGCGCAGTTTGTCCGTGATGATATCTTCATGGTGAACGTCCTGCGTATCGACGAAAAGTTCCAGCTGTTTTGACGTTACATTCGAATGAATGATCGTCCGGAGGTCATGAATCACATCCGGCAGATGGACATCGCCTTCTTCGATCCGGACCTTGCCGCTCTCGATGCGGCTCATGTCCAGGACATCATTGATCAGCGAAAGGAGGTGCTGGCTGGAGACCGAGATCTTGCCGAGATAATCCTGTACCTGCTCTTTATTGTCGATATGGGAAGCCGCCAGCGCCGTAAATCCGACGATGGCATTCATCGGCGTCCGGATGTCATGGGACATATTGTTGAGGAAAGTGGTCTTGGCGCGGTTGGCATGCTCGGCCGCCACGAGTGCGTCGGCCAGGGCTTCCTGGTTCTCGGCGAGCTGCCGGTTCTTCTCCTCCAGTTCCTGACGGGCCGTCTCTTTCTCCCGGACCTCCTTCTTAGACCGGCTGCTGTCGCGTACCAGCAGGAAAATGATCAGCGCGATCACTGCCATAACGGCCGCCGCAATCAGGGTGGCATGGTCCCGGATGAAGTCGGCTGCATCATAGGTATACAGCCCGCCCGTATACCGGTAGGACAGGTTCTGAGCGTAATCGCTGCCGAGCACGTTGATGCCCCTGTTCAGGAGCTTCAGCAGCCCCTCATTGCCGATCTCCACACCGAAGCACCGGTCATCCTGCCGGTTATTCTGCCGGAGAGACAGCCCCTGGTAAACACTGTTCTTCAATATGTCATTCGCGCGCAGGCCATTCAGCGTCGTACATCCGGCTTCCCCCGAGAGGACCGCGTCCAGGCAGCCGTCGATGGACGGATACATGGATATTTCAGCATCCGGAAAATTGGTCCGGATATAGTAATACTGCATCCGGTTGTTTTCATTGACGGCAAAATGAGCGGTGGTCTTCTCACTGAACTCCCCCTTATAAACGAGCTCAGTCTGTGCGGACACGACGGGATTCGACTGATAGATTCCGTTTTCCTCGGAATAGTAAAGTCCGCCCCCCACCGGGAAGGCTGCATCGGTCACGCCCGCATTCATGTCGTCGACCATTTCGTCGTAGCTTTTATAACCGGTATAGTCGACATCCAGATTCTGGAGATTGAGCGTCTTCAGGATCTGCGGCATAATGTCTTTGATAATGCCCGTCACCTGGCCCTGGTCATCCGTATCACTGTAAGGCAGATAATTTTCAAGATAGCCGACATGCAGCACGTCATGTGTATCGACCCA
>CACZTA010000055.1 GCA_902783935.1 uncultured Lachnospiraceae bacterium
GCCAGCGCGATGGCAGCATCTCTCTCAGCTTCGGCAGTCAGAATTTTGGCCTGCTTGTCACCTTCCGCTCTCGAGACAACCGCCTCCTGATGCGCCTGCGCTTCAAGAACGGTCTGGCGTCTCTCACGCTCTGCGCGCATCTGCTTGGTCATGACTTCCTCAATTTCCTTCGGAGGCGTGATATTCTTCAGCTCAACTCTTGTTACCTTGATGCCCCACGGATCGGTCGCCACATCGAGAATCGCTTCCATCTTCTTGTTGATGGCATCACGGCTCGTCAGCGTCTGGTCCAGTTCCATCTCACCGATAATATTTCTCAGGGTTGTGGCGGAAAGATTCTGAAGACCGGAAATCGGGCTCTCAACGCCGTATGTGTACAGCTTCGGGTCGAATACCCTTGCAAATACGACCGAATCTATGGAAATCGTGACATTATCCTTTGTGATCACCGGCTGAGGCGGGAAATCCAGCACCTGCTCCTTCAGCGATACTTTTCTTACAATCCGCTCAAAGAACGGGATCTTGAAATGCAGGCCGGCATCCCATACGCATTTAAATCGTCCGAGATTCTCAAGGACAAACGCCTGGCCCTGCGGCACAATCCTGATGCAGCTGAGCACGACCCATATGAGGACAATAATCAGGACAATAATAAGAATAAATGAAAGGTTAATCATAAAACCACCTCCTCCGGTTTATAATTCCAGCGATTCGCCGGGCTTCAGAACAGCTCCGTTCAGCCCTTCGGCTGCCAGGGCGCTGACAAACGCATCTCCGTCCTGGGAAATGTGCGGGAATGTATTATAATGCATCGGAATAGTCAGGCCGGCCTTAATCATTTCTGCCGCACGGAGTGCATCTTCCGGTCCCATGGTATAATAATCGCCGATCGGAAGAAGGGCAGCATCGATATGCTCCGCTTCCAGAAGCTGCATATCTGTCATAAGCGCGGTATCTCCCGCGTGATAAATCTTCTTTCCGCCGATTTCGAAAACAAATCCTGATGACAGGGTGCCGGGTGCCCCGCTTCCGTGAATAGCCTGGAAAAACTTTGCGCGGCCGAACGGGAAACGGATCCAGCCGCCCATATTCCCGGCCTCTACCTTCAGGCCCTTTCCGTTAAATACCGCTTCGGCAAGGTCCACGCTCGTGCATACGACTGCCCCTGTGCGTTCGGCGATCTGTACCGCATCACCGAGATGATCGCCGTGCCCGTGCGTCACAAAAACATAGTCTGCTTCAATTTCTTCAGGCGCGGCAGCGGCGGCAGGGTTACCGGTCAGAAACGGATCTACGATCAGCTTCGCCGTTCCGTCGTCAATCACAAAACACGCATGTCCGAGAAATGTTAATTTCACCATAATCTCTTCTCCTTTCACGCCGGCATACCGCAGATTGCTCCTGCCGGAACTGACTATATTATAGCAAGATAAAAGATACCTGTCACCATGGTGACAGGTATCTTCATAAATAAGAAAAATCGGGGCAGTGAGATTTGAACTCACGACCTCACGGCCCCCAGCCGTGCGCGCTACCAAGCTACGCCATACCCCGACGCAACCCCTATTATGCCTTTTCCGGCAGGGTTTGTCAAGGGATTACGCATAACTGTGGATGCCCGGCAGGAAGGTGTTCACACCCAGATAGGTAAAGAGCACGCAGATAAATCCGATCACGGCAAAGACCGCCGCACTCCTGCCCCTCCATCCTCTGCGGATTCGCATATGCAGGTACAGCGCATAAATCAGCCATGTGATCAGCGACCATGTTTCCTTCGGATCCCAGGACCAGTAGCTTCCCCATGCCCTCTCCGCCCATATGGATCCGGTGACGATACAGAACGTCAGAAACAGCAGTCCGAGCGAAACAGCCCTGTAGCCGATGACATCCAGTTTTTCCTCTGCCGGAATATGCTGGTCAAGAAAGCTCCCTTCGCCGACCTTTCCGCGAAGCAGGAAAATCAGGGCCAGAACAAATGATACCCCGAAGGACCCGTAGGCAATAATCGCGGTCGACACATGGAATGCAAGCCAGTTGCTTCTGAGTGCGGGCATAAGCTCATGAACATCCTTGCTCTGCATCGCGGCATAGCCGATAATCAGGAAAATAACCGGCGCGGCAAATGCACCGAGCACATGAAAACGGTACTTTCTGATAAAAATCAGGCTCACCAGGCAGAGCCCCCATGCAAAACAGGTCGCGAACTCATACTGGTTTGTCAGCGGCAGCCTGCCTGCGCCGATTCCTCTCACAATAAGGGCTGCCGTATGCAGGCA
This sequence comes from uncultured Lachnospiraceae bacterium, assembly GCA_902783935.1. Taxonomy (GTDB): domain Bacteria; phylum Bacillota; class Clostridia; order Lachnospirales; family Lachnospiraceae; genus Chordicoccus. Next base: position 2,277 of record CACZTA010000055.1, read on the forward strand.
GAAGCCCAGTGTCATGCCAAGATTGGCAATCAGCGCTGCTTTCTCATTTTTCGAAATGATAAACGCAAAATAAACGATCATCGAGGCAAAATAGAGCAGCATGGTGACGGTAAACAAAGTGTTTTCAATATTTAAAAACTTATCTGCTGTCATTCCTTATCCTCCCCAACCTGTACATATCCGTATTTTCCGGCTTCTTCCATAAAGCGGTCCCTGAAAAGGACACCGCCTTTCCGGCTGCCCGCTTCAACAGTCCAGTTCCCTTCCTGGTCCTGCTCCGCGCGGATCCACGCAGACTGAATATAAAATGCAAGGATCAGGCCGGCCAGGGTGACAAGGCCGCCGGCCAGGGCGACCGGGGCAAACGGATCCTTCCTGATCTGGATCAGCGTATACGGCTGCGGGGACGCAAATGATACCGAATACTCGTCGATTGTCAGCACCTCTTCCTTCTCAAGCACACCCATACCGAGCATCTGGCCCTGATAAAACGCAGAGTACAGATAAGCCGGATTTTTAAGCTCTGAGGAAGCCGTCATCGGCCCCTGGCCCTCAACCATCACATAGTCCGGATAAAACGCATTGAAAAGGATAACAAGATCCTGTTTGTCTTTGACCGGCAGATAGTTTCCGGCACAGACTGTTTCCGTCTGAAGTGCCTCTCCGTCTTTCGTGATATTGACATCGGCTGCCCAGCCGGTTGAATTCTGGTAGAATTTCATTCCGAACATCTTCGCGGGAGCATTTACCGCAACCGTTCCGCTCTCGGACGTTCCTTCAGATGCATTCCGGACGGTGATTTCCGATGAATACTGCTGTACCGTATCGTCATTCCGCAGATCAATATCAAATTTATCGATTGTGACAATATAACTGGTATCACCGACTGCCAGTGACTGTCCCGGAACCCCGTATACCGTGTATTCCTGCTTAAGTGACTGGCCGAGCCCGAACCCGATGATCACGAGAAGGATTCCCAGATGACACACCCAGGCACCCCATATACCTGCCCTGTTTTTGAATGCATACATGCCGGATTCCGACCGGATGATCCGCCTGAACTGAAGTTTTCTGAACAGCTTCTCCGGATCTTCCGTCCCGGTACAGCTGCCTGATGCCTTATATTTCCGGATTTCTTCTTCACTGCCTGCCCTTTTCCATCTTCTGATGAGGGACGGCAGTCTCAGGACATTGCACAGAAGCAGGTTCAGACACAGGAACCCGGTCAGGACGATAAACCACAGACTGTGGAAGACATCATCCAGATGCAGGGCCAGGATCAGGCCGGCTGTGCGTTCCGAATACTCTCCGGCATACCATGCGGCAGTCTGTCCCTGCGTAATAAAACTGCCCGCTGCACAGGCAGCGATCAGAACAAGCAGCAGAATAACGGCAAACTTCATTGAACTCAAATAATTCCAAGCTTTTTTCAAATTATTTCCACCCTTTCAGTGCACTTACAGTACATCATCCCGGCAGGGCTCTGCTAAACATGTATAAGGCGCCGGCAGCCGGGACAGCCGGCTTGCTGGCGCCATACTTTCATCAGTTTGACAGGCCTCGTTTTATGCAAGAAGCGCCATCGCTTCGCTGATTTTATTCTCTGATGTGTTCAGGCATTCCTTGGAAAGAGCGGAATTATGGGCCCCTTCGCTGTTCTCTACATAACAGAAGTCAAAATACCACTGCGCTTCACGATAGAGCTTGCGGACACGGTTCAGGTCTTCCTCCGGCATCTTTGCTTCCTTAACTGCTTCCGCAAGTGCATCCTTCATTTCTGAAAGCTCGTTGCCGACAACGGTTTCTCTCTCCGTAATTTCAGTCTGGATGCTGTGTACATAAGAAGCCATGTCCCTGTCCCCGTGGCACTGCACGCAGACCTGGAGGAGTTTCTCATCTTCAAGCGGGCTCACCCACTTATGGCTGTGATAGACGGTTCCGTCGTCTGCCTGCATCAGAGCCATATGGCAGTCTGCACAGTTCAGCAGGCCAGCATGCTTGCCCGATAGGAAGGTCTCCATCTCCGGATGCTGCGCTTTCAGCAGCTGGGCTCCGGTACTCTCCTGCGTCCAGTCCGAAAAACCAATCTCATCATAGTAGGCAAGGATCGCAGCGGGCGTCATTTCTTCGACGGAACTGTACGGCATCGCTGCTTCCTTGGTTCCTTCCCTGAAATAATACTCGATATGGCACTGGCCGCAGGACAGGACAGACGGATCAATATTGCCGGCCTCGTCGCCGAGACATTTTGCCACATACGAATGAGTAATTGTGATCTTTCCGCCGTTGCCTGCATCGTTTCCGTGACAGTTGTAGCAGCTGATCGGTTCTGTCAGGGAATTGTAAACTTCTTCAAAGTCCATCGTATAGGCGTCTACACCGATGTCATTGACCAACTTTGTGAAATTCGGCGTTTTGCACGTCAGGCAGTTGGCTGTCGGGTGAGGACGTTCCGTCGCATGGATATCTTCCAGGTCATAATTATGGCCTCTCGCTGACATATAGTCCTTGGCAAAGCCGTAACCTTCGTAAATATTCACCAGATACGGAGATTCCTCGAGATAGTCAACTGCAAGACTGTTTTCTTCATTGGCCGCCATCGAAGCAGCCTGGTACGGATAGATATCTTTCCAGTCTTCTGCTGTCACGGTGCCGTCCGGCGCAGACGGCTCAGGAGCAGTCACGTGCAGAGATTCAATATCTTCCCTTGTAAGCTGCTGCCCTGCCGGTTTCTTCGCTCTGAACATGACGTCAGAACCGTTCTGGATCCCGGACAGCGCGACGATCGATACCGCTACGACAGCTGCTGCACAGACAGATTTTAAAATTGTTTTATTTCCCATTCCGCACCTCCGTCAGTCAATTATGGATAATCGATTTCTGAGGACACTTTTCAGCACATTTTCCGCAGTTCGTGCAGAGGGAGTAATCAATATGGGCAAGACTTCCGTCTACTGTGATGGCTCCGGCTTCACACTGTTTTGTACAGAGCCTGCAGCCGATACATCCGACGGAACAGACAGCTTTCACATCCTTGCCTTTATCCGGATTCATGCAGCGGACGAATGTCTTCTGCTCATACGGGACAAGCTCAATCAGGTGATTCGGGCACGCCTTTGTGCACAGGCCGCAGCCCACGCATGCTTCTTTGTCGACGACAGCCACTCCCTCAGACACGCGGATCGCATTCTGCGGACAGACCTCCGCGCAGCTGCCGTACCCGTGACAGCCGTAATCGCAGCCCCAGGTCTGTAGACCCGCGAGCGCTGCCGCACGGCAGTCCTGGATTCCGTAGTAATTATTCCTCTTCTTTGTGTTGTCACAGTTTCCGTTACACCGGACAAATGCAACCTTTCTGGCGGCTGCTTCCGCGGATGTTCCCATGATCTCATTGATTTTTGCCGCGACCGGCGCACCGCCCACCGGACAGGCTGCCGGGCTTGCTTCTCCTGAAACGATTGCCGCCGCAACCGCGTCACAGCCGGCATATCCGCAGGCACCGCAGTTGTTGCCGGGAAGCACCTCCCTGACAGCTGTTTCGCGCGGGTCCACCTCAACGCGGAATTTATTGCCGATATAAACGAGGGCAAGACCGACGATCAGGCCGACGATAGCCAGCACAAGTGTTGCTATGACAATAGCAGTCATGTTCTCCACCTCCCTTAAGACAGGCCGCCAAAGCCCATGAATGCAATTGACATCAGTGCAGCGGAGAGAAGGACAACCGGAGCCCCGCGGAACGGAGCCGGGATATCAGACTCATTGATTCTCGCACGGATTCCGGCGAGCATGACGATCGCGATCGTATAACCTACAGCTGTGCCGAAGCCGGCAAATACGCTCTGGATGAAATTATACTCATCCTGGACATTTGTCAGGGCGACGCCGAGAACAGCGCAGTTCGTCGTGATCAGCGGCAGATAGATGCCGAGCGCGCGGTAAAGTCCCGGAGAGGTTTTCTTCAGGAACATTTCCACGATCTGGACGAGCGCGGCAATGACCAGGATGAAAACGATCGTCTTCATGTAGTCAAGATTAAACGGCTTCAGAATAAACGTGTAAAGGATCGAGGCAACTGCAGATGCGATCGTAAGAACGAAGATAACCGCACCGCCGAGGGATGCCGATGCCTTCAGGTTGTTGGAGACACCTACGAAGGAACAGATTCCGAGAAACTGGTTCAGCACCACGTTATTGATGAGGGCGCAGGTGACGATAATCATAATCAGAGAACTCATTTACTTCCCTCCTTTCCGCAGTCTGCAGTCATTTTACTGCAGGTTGCACAGCATCCGTCACAGCCGCTGACCAGTTCCCTGGAACGGTTCTTGACGCCGAAAGCGTTCAGGACTGCAACAATGATTGCAAGAACGAGGAAGGCACCCGGTGCCTTGATAAAGATGCCGATCGGTTCCACGGATGCGGGAAGGATCTGGACGCCGAATGCAGTTCCTGCACCGAGCAGCTCACGGATAAAACCGATCACTGTCAGTGCCACCGTGAAGCCGATGCCCATCCCGATACCGTCAAAAGCAGCCAGGGGAACCGTGTTCTTATTGGCATAGGCTTCCGCGCGGCCGAGGATGATGCAGTTGACGACGATCAGTGGGATATAGATGCCGAGTGCACTGTAGAGCGCCGGCAGGTATGCCTCAATGACCAGCTCCGTAATGGTAACCAGCGTCGCAACGATGACAATATAGGCCGGCAGACGGACTTCATCCGGAATCACTTTTCTGAGTGCCGAAATAACCACGTTGGAAAGAATCAGAACCGCCGTTGTGGAAATACCCATCCCGATACCGTTGATCGCAGCGGTACTGACAGCAAGTGTCGGACACATGCCGAGCATCAGCACAAAGGTCGGATTTTCTTTGACAATACCGTTATAAATACGTTCTGTATATTTATTCATCAAAATCACCTCCGTCCTCAGCCGACATTTTCATGCAGGAATGCAAGCGCGGCATTGACCGCATTGACAACAGCTCCGGAAGAAATCGATGCACCGGAGACAGAATCGATCTCATCGTCGGCAGTCGATCCGCCTGCCTTGTTCAATGTGAACCGCTCAACGTTAACACCGGCGAACTGGTCCTTGAAGGCGGGCTCATCGCAGCGCATGCCCATGCCGGCTGTTTCATTCAGTTCAGTGAAGGAAATGCCGGTCACTGTACCGTCTTCTTTCACGCCTACGGAAAGTGAGATATTGCCGTCAAAGCCGTCACCGCTTGTGGCGCTGATCACGTAGCCGATGACATTGCCTGACGAATCCTTGCCGACGATTGCTTCATTAATATAAGCTTTCCCGAATTCGGTGCCGTAGACGTTTCCGCCGAGTGCTTCGACTGCAGCGGTCAGATTGTCGTCATATTCCATCTCGGCATCCGGAAGAACCGCCTGATAGGATTCGAGCTTGGCTTTGTTCTTCTGCTCTTCAATTGAATCCTTCGTCATCGCGAATACACCGGCAAGCCCGGCGCCTGCAAGAAGCGTGATGACAAAGAGATTGAGTGCCGGCTTTGCCATGGCGGGACTGAAGGAAACTGCGTTTTCATCCCCTGCCTGTGCATTTTTGCGGAAGCCGAACGGCAGCGGGACAACATACATGTCGATCAGCGGGGTTGCCAGGTTTCCGATCAGGATCGCGTAGCTGACGGAATCCGCAGCAGACGAGAAAAGCCTGAAGATGCCTGCTATGATACCGATAATTGCCCCGTAGAGAAGCTGGCCGCTCGATGTAACGGGACTCGTCACGGGGTCAGTCGCCATGAAGAAAGCGCCCATAACAACACCTCCGCCGAGCACATGCGCCAGGATATACATCGGGCTGAAGCCGTGACCGCCGAACAGACCGACAAATACGGCAAATGCTGCAAACATGGAAACCGGGATTTCCCAGGTAATCGCATCGATCACGAGCAGGTAAAGCCCGCCGATCAGGAGCGCCAGGACCGAGCACCCGATCACGCCGGTCGTCGTCCCGTTTCCGAGGAACATCTGGCTGATATTAACTGTGCGGTCTGCCAGCAGATCGACCAGAGGCGTGGCCGAACTCACCGCGTCGCTGTAACGGTAATTCGTCATCGTACTGCTGAAGGAGATCAGCAGGAAGCAGCGTCCGGCGAGAGCCGGGTTCACAAAGTTCTTTCCGAGTCCGCCGAAGAAACATTTGACAAACAGGATGGCAAACAAACTGCCGAGAATCGGAATATAAAGCGGGACCGCCGGTGACAGGCACAGGGCCAGAAGGAGGCCGGTCACGACAGCGCTTCCGTCTGTGATGGACAGCGGCTTTTTCGCGAGGATATCAAATACCGCCTCAGTCAGGACAGCCGTGCCGATCGAAATAAGGATGACCAGCAGCGCATTCAGTCCGAAATGCCAGATGCCGACACATGCCGCCGGAAGAAGTGAAATGCTCACGTCCATCATGACCCGTCCCGTACTGAGGGGACTCCTGGTATGGGGACTTGAAGAGATATTATAGAATCCGCTCATTTCTTCGCTCCCTCCTTCGCCTGTTCTGCTCTCTTAATTGCCAGTATTTCTGCCTTCGCAACTTTGAATTCCTGTGTGAGAGGCCGCTTCGCCGGACAAATGAAGGTACATGATCCGCAGCTGATGCACTCAAGTCCCTTCAGTTTGTTTTCATACCGGTCGTAGTCTTTTAACGCAAATGCAGCGGACATCATCTGGGGATTCAGGCCCATCGGACATACGCGGTTGCAGCGGCCGCAGCGGATACAGTTCGTCTGAATCTTTTCCGCTGCCGCAACTTCATCGGTCAGAAGGAAGGTCAGTGCGTTGTTATTCTTCTGAACCGGAACCGACAGGTTGTCAAAAGCGATTCCCATCATGGGGCCGCCTGCCATCATCTTGGCAGCTTGTGCCCCTTCCTTAAACCCGCCTGCGTAGTCAAGAAGTTCCTGGCAGCTGACGCCGATTCTTGTCAGCAGATTGCAGGGACGGGCGACTGCATCGCCTGTAATGGTCACGCCTCTCTCCATCAGCGGAGTTGATTCGCAGACAGCCTGGTAAATCGCATAGATCGTGCCGACATTTTCCACGACGCAGCCCACATCTGCGGGCAGCTGCGAGATCTTGTACTCGATCCCGGCGACGACGCTGATGCAGCTCCGCTCACCGCCCTGCGGATACTTGACAGGACATGGCTTAATACTGATCCTGTCATGGTTTGCAGCCGCCTTCTGCATGGCATCGATTGCTTCCGGCTTATTATCCTCAATCACAACCACAGCGGCCGCGTTCGGGAACAGTCTCAGCATAATCTCGAGGCCTTCCATTATCTGGTCCGCATACGCGCGCATGAGCCGGTCGTCACAGGTTATATAGGGTTCACATTCCGCACCGTTCGCGATGACATAGCGGATTTCATCTGCGTTTTTCGGTGCAAGCTTGACATGTGTCGGGAAACCGGCCCCGCCCATGCCGACAATGCCGGCCGCCTTGATTTTATCAAGGATCTCCTGATTTGACAGGGAAGAGGCATCCACCTTCGTTCCGACACCTTCCGCCAGGTTATAGAGCCCGTCATTTTCAATGACAATGCTTTCCGCCATGACGCCGCCGATCGTGCGCCGTCTCTCGACCGCCTTGACGGTTCCGGAACATGAGCTCACCATGTTTGCGGATACAAATGCAGAGGCTTCTGCGATCAGCTGACCCGCAAGCACGGCATCTCCCTTTTTGACGACCGGGGCAGAAGGTCTTCCGATATGCTGGTTCAACGGATAGACCATCTCCCCTTTCGGAAGGTACTGCTCAAAAGCGGCATCCTTCGTGAGCTCTTTATGTCCGATCGGATGGACGCCTCC
>CACZTA010000056.1 GCA_902783935.1 uncultured Lachnospiraceae bacterium
ATCGTCTGCGCTGCGAATCTGCCCTGGATTCTCTCCTGCAGGGATTCGATCATGGACTTTTTCTCGCCGTGGCCTTCAGAGAACTCCTTCACCCAGATGCCGGGGATTTCATCTCTGTCCTCAGAGCAGTCCATTTCCCTGATGATCAGTTCCTGGGAAACGTCTACCAGACGGCGTGTGAGGTAACCGGAGTCAGCTGTCCGGAGCGCCGTATCCGACAGACCCTTGCGGGCGCCGTGCGCCGACATGAAATACTCCAGAACGTCGAGGCCTTCACGGAAATTAGACGTGATCGGGAGCTCGATCGTATGGCCGGTGGTATCCGCCATCAGGCCGCGCATGCCGGCCAGCTGCTTAATCTGCTTGTCAGAACCGCGGGCGCCGGAATTCGCCATCATGAAAATATTGTTGTATTTGTCAAGACCGTCCAGCAGCTTCCTCGTCAGGACTTTATCTGTTGCTTTCCAGGTCTCGATGACTTCTTTATAGCGCTCTTCTTCTGTCAGGAATCCTCGTCTGTAGTTCCTTGCGATCTTGTCGACAGTGGCCTGTGCATTTGCAATCAGTTCAGGCTTCTCCGCCGGGACCGTCATATCGGAAATGGAAACTGTCATCGCGGCAAGCGTGGAGTACTTGTAGCCCATCGCTTTGACATTGTCGAGGACTTCCGCAGTGACCGTGGCTCCATGAAGGTTGATCGTCTTCCAGAGAATCGCTTTCAGCTGTTTCTTATCCGTCAGGAAATCCACTTCGGGCTTCAGGAAGTTTTCCGGTTTGCTTCTGTCAACGAAACCGAGATCCTGCGGGATGATTTCATTGAAGAGCATACGGCCGAGCGTGCAGTCGATCATGCCCGAAACGGTTTCACCGTCCGGTTTTGTCTTCGACACACGGATATGAATCCTCGACTGCAGCGTGATGTACCCGTTCTCATAGGCCAGGATGGCTTCGTTCAGGGACGAGAAGTACATCCCTTCGCCCTTGGCGCCTTCTCTTTCCTGAGTCAGGTAGTAGACGCCGAGAACCATATCCTGGGACGGAACCGCCACCGGGCCGCCGTCGGAAGGCTTCAGCAGGTTGTTCGGAGACAGCAGCATGAACCTGCACTCCGCCTGGGCTTCCACGGACAGCGGAAGATGGACCGCCATCTGGTCGCCGTCGAAGTCGGCGTTGAACGCGGTACAGACCAGCGGATGCAGCTTGATCGCCTTGCCCTCCACGAGGATCGGCTCAAACGCCTGGATGCCGAGTCTGTGAAGCGTCGGCGCGCGGTTCAGCATCACGGGATGCTCTGTAATGACATCCTCAAGGACGTCCCAGACAGCTGTCTCGAGACGTTCCACCATCTTCTTGGCGCTCTTGATATTGTGGGCAGTTCCCTTCTGGACCAGTTCCTTCATGACAAAAGGCTTGAAGAGCTCAATCGCCATCTCCTTGGGGAGACCGCACTGATAAATCTTAAGCTCGGGCCCGACAACGATAACCGAACGGCCTGAATAGTCGACGCGCTTGCCGAGCAGGTTCTGGCGGAAACGTCCTGATTTTCCCTTCAGGAGTTCCGAGAGGGATTTCAGGGCGCGGTTGCCCGGGCCCGTGACCGCACGTCCGCGGCGGCCGTTATCGATCAGTGCGTCTACCGCTTCCTGCAGCATGCGCTTTTCATTCCTGACGATAATCTCCGGGGCGCCGAGTTCCAGGAGCCTTTTCAGACGGTTGTTTCTGTTGATAATGCGCCTGTACAGATCGTTCAGGTCGGAAGTCGCAAAACGTCCGCCGTCCAGCTGGACCATCGGGCGGAGATCCGGCGGAATCACCGGAATCACATTCATGACCATCCATTCCGGGCGGTTTCCGGACTCCCGGAATGCCTCCACAACCTCAAGCCGCTTGATAATTCTCGTACGCTTCTGGCCGGTGGACTCGCGGAGCTCCTTCTTCAGTACCTCCGATTCCGCCTCAAGGTCAATCTGGCGGAGCAGTTCCTGGACTGCCTCGGCGCCCATGCCGACACGGAAATTCCAGCCGTAATTCTCGCGGGCTTCCTGATATTCTCTCTCTGTCAGGATCTGTTTTTTGTCAAGGTTCGCCGCCGCATCAGCCGGATCAAGAACGATATAATTTGCAAAATACAGGACTTTCTCAAGCGTTCTGGGCGACATGTCGAGAATCAGTCCCATGCGGGACGGGATTCCCTTGAAATACCAGATATGGGAAACCGGAGCTGCGAGCTCGATGTGCCCCATGCGCTCGCGCCTGACCGATGATTTCGTCACTTCGACGCCGCAGCGGTCGCATACTACGCCCTTGTAGCGGATCTTTTTATATTTTCCGCAGTGGCATTCCCAGTCTTTGGAGGGTCCGAAAATCCGCTCACAGAACAGGCCGTCTTTTTCCGGCTTCAGAGTTCTGTAATTGATCGTCTCCGGTTTTTTCACCTCTCCGTGGGACCACTCACGGATTTTTTCAGGAGAAGCAAGCCCGATTTTGATGGCATCAAACATGGTCGGCTTATATTCATCCTGCTGTTTTACAGTCTCTGCCATTTGTACCTCCTCATACTGCCGTGCGCACAGCGCACGGAGAGCATCGTGGGAAAGGATCAAAGCTCTTCGCTGCCGTCACCGTAATCGTCGACGCCCAGGAAATCCGTATCATCATTCCCGTAGTCTTCATCAAGAATCGAGTGAATCGTCTCTTCGTTGATCAGTTCTTCCGTCTCCTCGTCAAACCGCTGGAATGTCATGCCGTGCTTCTCGAAATCTTCGTCTTCCGCGCGGCGTCTTCTGCTGTCGCCCTCGATGACGGAGCGGAAATCCGTATCGCCGTAATCGATGGACTCCTTCAGCTGCACTTCATTGCGGTTTTCGTCGAGCACACAGACATCGAGGCCGAGTGACTGGAGCTCCTTCAGGAGCACCTTGAAGGATTCCGGTATGCCCGGGCTCGGAATATTGTCGCCCTTGATGATCGCTTCATAAGTCTTGACACGTCCGACGACATCGTCAGACTTCATCGTCAGGATCTCCTGCAGCGTATAGGACGCGCCGTATGCTTCAAGCGCCCAGACTTCCATCTCGCCGAAGCGCTGTCCGCCGAACTGGGCCTTGCCGCCGAGAGGCTGCTGGGTGACGAGGGAATACGGTCCTGTGGAACGCGCATGGATCTTGTCGTCTACCAGGTGGTGCAGCTTCAGATAATGCATGTGGCCGATCGTCGTCGGCGAATCGAAATACTGGCCGGTGCGGCCGTCCCTCAGGAGGACCTTGCCGTCTCTTGAAATGGGCACGCCCTTCCAGAGCTCCCTGTGCTCCAGATGGCTTCCCAGATATTCATACACTTCAGGCAGAAGCTGGTCTTTATACTTGGCAGAGAAATCTTCCCAGGACGAGTTGACATAATCATTTGCCATCTCAAGCGTATCCTGGATATCAATCTCGCGTGCGCCGTCAAACACCGGTGTCGCGATATTGAAGCCGAGGGCCATCGCAGCGAGGGACAGATGAATCTCAAGCACCTGTCCGATATTCATACGCGAAGGCACGCCCAGCGGGTTCAGGACGATGTCAAGCGGACGTCCGTTCGGCAGATACGGCATATCTTCGATCGGAAGCACTCTGGACACGACACCCTTGTTTCCGTGGCGGCCGGCCATCTTATCGCCGACAGAGATCTTTCTCTTCTGCGCGATGTAGATCCTGACGCTCTGGTGGACGCCTGCCGGGAGTTCATCGCCGGCGTCTCTCGAGAACACTTTTGCGTCTACGACGATTCCGTATTCACCGTGCGGTACCTTGAGGGAGGTATCCCTCACTTCACGTTCCTTCTCGCCGAAGATTGCGCGCAGCAGTCTCTCCTCCGCCGTGAGCTCCGTCTCGCCCTTCGGGGTCACCTTGCCCACGAGGATGTCGCCGGCACGCACTTCTGCTCCGATTCTGATAATGCCCCTGTCGTCCAGATCCTTCAGCGCCTCATCGCCGACACCCGGCACATCGCGCGTGATTTCTTCCGGACCGAGCTTCGTATCGCGGGACTGGGCCTCATATTCCTCAATATGGACGGATGTATAGACATCGTCGCGGACCAGACGTTCAGAGAGGAGGACTGCGTCCTCATAGTTATACCCTTCCCAGGTCATAAACCCGATCAGCGGGTTCTTGCCCAGAGCAAGTTCCCCGTTGCAGGTGGAGGGACCGTCCGCGATCACCTGGCCGGCTTCCACATGCTCTCCCTTGCTGACAATCGGTTTCTGATTGTAGCAGTTGCTCTGGTTGGATCTCAGGAACTTGGTCAGTTTGTATCTGTCCGGTTCTCCCTCATCACTGATGATGCAGATATCCGTCGACGTGACGGAAGTGACCGTACCGCTGCGTCTCGCGAGCATGCAGACACCGGAGTCCACCGCTGCTTTTTCTTCCATACCGGTGCCGACAACCGGCGCTTCCGTCGAAAGAAGCGGCACAGCCTGCCTCTGCATGTTGGAACCCATGAGAGCGCGGTTGGCGTCGTCATTCTGCAGGAACGGGATCAGGGATGTCGCCACCGAGAACACCATTTTCGGCGAAACGTCCATATAGTCAAACAGCCTGCGGTCCCATGCCTGTGTCTGTTCCCTGTAGCGGCCGGACACATTGTGATGGACAAAATGTCCTTCGGCATCCAGCGGCTCGGAAGCCTGTGCGACATGGTAGTTATCTTCTTCGTCGGCTGTCATGTAGCGCACTTCATTTGTAACAACCGGATTATCCGGATCTGTCTTGTCAATTCTTCTGAACGGTGCTTCCACAAATCCGTACTGGTTAATACGGGCATAGCACGCCAGCGAATTGATCAGGCCGATGTTCGGACCTTCAGGGGTCTCAATGGGGCACATGCGCCCATAATGCGTATAGTGAATATCACGGACTTCGAATCCGGCCCTGTCACGGGACAGGCCGCCCGGTCCGAGCGCCGACAGACGTCTCTTGTGGGTCAGCTCGCCCAGCGGATTATTCTGGTCCATAAACTGGGACAGCTGGGAAGATCCGAAGAATTCCTTGATTGCGGCAGTGACGGGCTTCACATTGATCAGTGACTGCGGAGAGACCGTCTCCGTGTCCTGTGTCTGCATGCGCTCGCGCACCACTCTCTCGAGCCTCGACAGGCCGATCCTGAACTGGTTCTGAAGGAGTTCCCCGACAGCCCTGATCCGGCGGTTGCCCAGATGATCGATGTCGTCGTCCGTCCCGATTCCGTACTCGAGATGGATATTGTAATTAATGGAAGCAAAAATGTCTTCTCTTGTGATGTGCTTCGGAATCAGTTCGTGGATGCGCCTCTTGAGCGTCAGCGCCAGTTCCTGGTCGTCAAGTCCCGCATCGAGGATTTCCCGGAGCACAGGATAATAAACGAGCTCCGTGATGCCCGCCTCGTGCTTTTCTTCTTCCGTCATCTGGACCCAGTTGTCAATATCAACCATCATGGAAGACAGGATTCTGACCGGATGATCTGCTTCTTCCGTATTCACGAGAACGTAAGGGACAGCCGCGTTCTGGATGGCATCCGCAAGTTCCGCCGTGCACACGGTTCCGGCTTCCGCCAGCACTTCGCCGGTCAGGTCGTCCACGACGTCCTCCGCCAGCTCATAGCCGGTGATGCGGTTCCGGAACATCAGTTTTTTGTTATATTTGTAACGGCCGACCTTGGCGAGGTCATATCTGCGCGCGTCAAAAAACAGGTTGTGAACCTGCTGTTCCGCGGAATCAATCGCAAGCGGTTCGCCCGGACGGATTTTTTTGTACAGTTCAAGAAGGCCGTCCTGATAGGATTTCGCCGGATCCTTCGCAAAACTGCCCTGAATTTTCGGCTCATCACCGAACATTTCTATAATTTCCTGATTTGTACCGACGCCTAATGCGCGGATAAGGACCGTGATCGGCACTTTCCTCGTGCGGTCGACACGCACATAAAACGCGTCGTTGGAGTCCGTTTCATACTCGAGCCAGGCGCCCCTGTTCGGGATAACCGTGCACGCAAACAGTTTTTTGCCGGTCTTATCATGAGTAATATCATAATAGATACCCGGGGAACGGACGAGCTGGGAAACGATGACTCTCTCGGCGCCGTTGATGATGAACGTGCCTGTCTCCGTCATCAGGGGGAGGCTCCCCATATACTCCTCGTGCTCCTTAATCTCGCCGTTTTCCTTATTGTGAAGGCGGACCATGACCTTCAGAGGGGCCTCGTAATTGCCGTCGCGTTCTTTGCACTCC
>CACZTA010000057.1 GCA_902783935.1 uncultured Lachnospiraceae bacterium
CCGTGATCTTCGGGGGCAAGATCCATATAGCCAGCCCGGTCATGCGGGATATCAGTCGGGTAGCCGCTGTCGTCCAGGCGGAAGAGGTAGAATTCCTGTTTGGCGCCGAATGAGAAGCGGCAGCCGGCTTTGGCAGCGTCGGCGATCGCTTTTTTCAGCAGCTGGCGTGTATCGCAGGGGAAGATTTCCCCCGACGGCCAGGTAATATCGGAAAACAGGCGCACGACCTTGCCGTGCTCAGGGCGCCAGGGCAGCTGGTGCAGCGTTTCCGGTTCCGGATGCAGCAGCAGATCGGAATGTGTATCGGATCCGAATCCCCGGATGGCTGAACCGTCGATCACGATCCCTGTGTCAAAGGCACGGGGCAGCTCTGCCGGGTTGACAGAGATATTCTTCTGACGTCCGAAGACATCGCAGAATGCCAGACGAATGAATTTCACGTCATCCTCTTGTACATACTGGAGTACTTCTTCTTTGGAATACTTCATAGGACACCTGCCTTATCTGTAACTGGTGAGCAAAAAACAGCGGTTTCCGGTTCTTTAACACTGTACTACAGTGTAGCACAGCGAATTGGGTTCGTATAGTATAATTCTTCTGCTGTGAATTGGCCGTCCGGGAAAAGCATACTTTCTGAGACAAATAATTCTGCTGTCCGGCCACTTTTCTGTTCAGAAAGGATATTTTTTCGGGCTTATTATTCAAACTCATATTGAGGCGGACGCATTGTTGGATTTTTGCTTTTTTCTCCGCCTATTTTCCCCGGAAATAGTCCCCAGAGGCGGACGGGATACTGAAATTCCGCCTTTTTTTCCGCCTGTTTTGCTTGGGAAAGAATCTCTGAGGCGGACGCATTGCTGAAATCCTGCTTTATTCTCCGCCTTTCTTGCTTGAGAAAGGCTCCCAAAGGCGGACGGGATACTGAAATCTTGCTTTATTCTCCGCCTTTTCCGTTAGATAAGGTCTAGCCGAGGCGGACGTATAGCTAAGAAATCCGGGTTTTATGGGTCCGGTTGTCTCAGAGAGAAGTTCCCAGTTTCAGGTGATTGTTGCTTGCTTGTCTTAATAAGCATACGTTTTAAGACAGTGACGTATACCCCATCAGGTATTCATCGACTTCCCTCGCGCAGGCGCGGCCTTCTGCAATCGCCCAGACGACAAGGGACTGTCCGCGGTGCATATCACCGGCGGTAAATACGCCGGGAATGGAAGTCTGACAGCTGCCAGGTCCGGTCATCAGCGTACCGCGTACACTGCGCTCCAGTCCGAAGGCATCGGCGGTATATGGTTCACAGCCGGTAAAGCCGGCAGCGATCAGCAGCAGATCGCAGGGAATTGTCTTCAGGGAGGCAGGATCTTCTGTCCACGTTCCGTTAACGAAGCGTCCGCGTACTGTCGTGATCTTTTTCAACTTTCCGTTTTTGTTTGCGGTGCAGGATTTTACCGTGGTCTCAAACACACGCGGATCTTTACCGAAAAGGTACGCAGCTTCCTCATGACCATAGTCAGTCTTCAGGATCCTAGGCCACTGAGGCCAGGGATTGGAAGGCGCGCGCTCAGCCGGCGGTTCGGGCATCATTTCCAGGGCAGTCACAGAGCGGCAGCCCTGCCGCAGCACTGTGGCAATGCAGTCGTTTCCTGTATCACCGCCCCCGATGATCACGACATGTTTGTCTTTTGCCGGCACAAGACCGCGCTTTTCCCTGAGAAGCGCTGCAGAGCTTTCACCGTTCTGCAGCAGGGACTGTGTTGTCTCTTTTAAAAAGTCCACAGCATACCGCACACCCCGGATCTTTTTTCCTTCAAGACAGGGAAGGGAACGAGGCGCCTTAGCGCCGCAGCACAGGACAACAGCGTCAAATTCCTTTATAAGATCCTGAGCAGCAACACTTTTTCCCACATCCATGCCGGTGCGGAAACGGATCCCTTCCTGCTCCATCAGAGCCTGGCGGCGGACGATCACCTGTTTATCCAGCTTCATATTGGGAATACCGTACATCAGCAGGCCGCCGATCCGGTCATCCCGTTCGAATACTGTGACGGAGTGTCCGCGGTGATTCAGCTGGTCAGCGGCAGCCAGCCCGGAGGGGCCGGATCCCACGATGGCAACTTTTTTTCCGGAACGGACAGAGGGAATGCGCGGACGCATATATCCTTTTTGGAAAGCTGTCTCTATAACGTACAATTCGTTGTCATGAGAAGTCACAGGCAGATCATCCTGCCCCAGGATGCAGGCCTTTTCACAGAGAGCAGGGCAGACCCGGCCGGTGAATTCCGGAAAGTTATTTGTTTTCAGAAGCCTTGCCAGAGCCTGCGGCATATGTCCTTTATATATTTCATGATTCCATTCCGGGATCAGATTGTGCAGAGGACAGCCGGTGACCATACCGCCCAGTTCCATGGCTGACTGACACAGCGGCACTCCGCAGTCCATGCATCGGGCACCCTGCCTGCGCCGTTCTTCCCCGCAGAGCGGGTTGTGGAATTCCTGAAAGGACTTCAGCCGTTCTTCAGGCGGGATGATCCTGTTTTCTTTGCGTTCATATTCCAGAAATCCTGTGGGTTTTCCCATGGTGTTACCTCGCTTTTTGCACTTCTTCCGTTTCTTTTTCAGTCCGGGGATATCTCAGGCATACAGGGAGTGGAAGGCCTCCAGTTCTGCTGCCGCATGTGTCATTCCCGACTCCTCGAAGCGGCCGACTGCTGTCAGCATGCGTTTGTAGTCGTGCGGGATTATTTTTTTGAAGAATGGAAGATTGATCTCAAAATGATCAAGCAGATCCTGTGCTTCGGCCGAACCTGTCTCCCGCACATAATCGGTCAGAATATCCTGCAGTTCCTGCATATCGTATTTTTCAGTGACTTCTGTCATTTCCGCCATATCTTTGTTCATCTTCAGGTACAGGTCATGTTTCCTGTCCAGCACATAGGCGATGCCTCCGCTCATTCCTGCGGCAAAGTTTTTGCCGGTCGGGCCGAGGATCACGGCACGGCCGCCGGTCATATATTCCAGGCCGTGGTCGCCGCAGCCCCAGGCCACAGCGGTCGCACCGGAATTCCGGATGCAGAAACGTTCTCCCGCAATTCCCTCGATGTAGCAGGTACCGCCTGTCGCACCGTACAGAGCTACATTGCCGGCTATAATGTTTTTTGTCGGATCATAGCAGCGGGATGCACCTTCAGGCTGTCTGGATGCGGTCCCGGTGGAGGGCGGAGCTGTCAGGATCAGTTTGCCGCCGGAAAGACCTTTGCCGAAGCCGTC
>CACZTA010000058.1 GCA_902783935.1 uncultured Lachnospiraceae bacterium
GGAACTCCCTGCAGGTCGAGGAGCCGCATGACATTTGTTTTTTCTTCAGGAGCTTTTGCCGCCAATGATCACATCTCCCATCACGATCCGTCCGTCTTCCTTCAGACAGTCCGGGTACAGAATTCCGCCCTCTCCGTAGAGCACCGCCTGCATGCCGAAATCCCTCGGCGCCTTCACGTCAAAATCGTTATTGTCACCTACAAACAGGCACTCACCGGGCTCGCATCCGGCTTTCGAAAGGCAGTATTCAAAGAATCCCCTTTCCGGCTTCTCAATCCCGGCGTCCTCACTTGTCACAATGAAGTCCATAAACTCCCCGATGCGGAGTATTCTCAGCTTCAGATGCTGCACATAAGCGGTCATATTTGTCCCGAGCCCTATGCGGATCCCGCTCTGCTTCAATGCAGCCAGAAGTTCACGGGACCCCGGAAACAGTTCAATATCTCTTAAAAACGCTTCCCAGTATATTTCCGCCATGCTGAGTGTATGCGGATAAACCGGAAGCCCGTGCTTCTCCAGCACATTCTGCATCCGGATCAGGCGGTTATGGGTCGCGGAAACCGGGCCCATCCGCTTCGCGGTTTCCCTGAGCTGCTCACTCATCGCTCTCCGGTACTCCTCCGGAGGCATGCCGAACTGCTCGAGCACATAGGCCTCAACTGCCCGTCCGGCCCGTTCATTCGCACGGTTATAATCGTAAAAAGTTCCGTCAAGATCAAATATTACAGTCTTGATCATATTCTGTCCTCCGGTCTTTATGTCCGGCTTCCGAAATCAATGTCCGGGCTCACGCCCGGACATAATCCCTCTGTCATCTATGAAATAATTATAACACAGCAGAATCTTCCGTACCAGACTTATTCCTCAGCCTGGACTGTTCCTGTCTGTTTCATACACCCTGAGGAGCCGTCCGGCCATATCTGCCGGAGGAACTGCCAGAATCCCCGACGGGTCAAGTGTATGCAGCATCTGGCTCAGATAATAAATAATAATATCATCCGCTGTCTCTCTCGTGCAGCCCGCCTGCAGGAGAACATCCTCGACAGCTTCCCTGTAACGCTCTTTTTCCAGTTCACGTTCTCTCTGTTTTTCGTCCATTTTTAACCTCCACAGGCATCATACTGCCTTCCTGCTTCGTTTTGCAATGTATGAATTGCAAAACCGGACGGATTTTCATATAGCATTATCGCATACAGGGCAGGAATGGCGAGATGCATAAAGAACAGAGAATCAGAAAAAATCCGACACTCGGCTCAAATATAAGGAAAATCAGAAATGACCGGGATCTGACACAGGAACAGCTGGCTGCCAGGCTTCAGCTTTACGGGAGCGAGATCTCAAGGAGTATCTTATCCCAGATTGAATGCGGCACTTATAATGTCAGAGCAGCCGATCTTGTTCTCATGTCCAAAATCCTGAAGGTTGAAATCGCCGCATTTTTTGAGGGACTCGGACCATAATCCCGGAATTTTCCCCCCCGCTTTATGGCAGCATCGTCCGTACCGAAAAAATGCTTCCCTCCGTCTCCGTGATCACCGCCCCCTGCCTGTCCGTCCGGAACACTTTCGTCCCGCATGCCTTAAGCCGCGCAAGAAGCGTATCATGCGGATGTCCGTACCGGTTATCCCTGCCGCATGAAATAATACTGATATCCGGTCTTATATCTCTGAGGAAGGCAGCCGGTGTCGAATACTTCGAACCGTGATGTGCCACCTTCAGCATCTCAAAGCGCCTGCCTCCCGCTTCAAGCTCCCGGATCAGCTGCGCCTCCCCTTCCCCGCACACATCTCCCGTAAACAGTGCATCAAATTCCCCGTAAGAGACCGCCATAACCAGGCACTGAGCATTGGCGTCCGGAGGAACCGTCTCACAGGCGGGATCCGGTCCCTCAAAACCGATACTGAGTTTCCCTGCAGTGATCCGGTCTCCTTTTTCCGCTGTCAGGACTCTTGCCCCCGCCCTCTCCGCAAGCCGCTCCATCAGAAGATATGTCTCATCTTTTTCGGAGAGCGCCGGAAACACGACCGCATCCACCTGCAGGCTGCAGGCTTTCCCGGAAATCATCTCGAGAATTTCCCGCACCCCGTTTATGTGGTCTTCATCCATATGCGAAAGAAAAATATAATCAAGCCTGCGGATTCCCGCTGTTTTCACACACGGCAGGATCCTGTTTTTCCCGACATCCTGAATCGTAGACGACCCGCCGTCAACCAGCAGGTTTATGCCCTCATCCGTCTGCAGGAGAATGCTGTCGCCCTGCCCAACCGCCTGCACGGTCACCCGCAGGCCTCTCACCGGATGCAGCGCAAGAAGGGCAGCCATTCCCGGAATCAGCGTCCAGAGAATCAGGCGTCTCCTGTACAGCCTCCATTTTGCGGCCAGATAAGACCACAGGACGAGCAGTCCTGCATACACGGCCAGGACCCCCGGCACCGGTCTTCCGCAGATCACTGAGGAAAAAGGGAGCCTCTGAACGAGCGTCAGCACAAACGTGAAAAAGCGCACGAGTCCTGTCCCCGGTGCGGCAGCCGCTGCGGCCATCGCCCTGAAGAGAGACGCATACGGAAGCAGCCTGCCTGCCGCGGCAAGAAAGAGCGAACCGGCTGCCGTCCCGGCAAGCCCGAATCCCATTACAAACGGAAGAAGCGGTACGAGCAGCGCGTTGACGGCTGTGCTGTACAGCGGGATCTCATAGTAATGCCATGCTGTCAGCGGAAGCAGGATGAGATGGAATTCCGTGATCCGCACCCCGCGGCTCCGCTCTCTGAAAAAGACCATCGTAAAAGCAGCTGTAAAACTCAGCTGGAAGCCCGCATACTGCAGATAGTACGGATTCTCCAGAAGAATCAGGACCGCCGCCAGGGAGAGTGAAGTGGCTGCATCGACTGTCCTGCCCGTCATATCCGCCAGAATCAGGAGGAGGAACAGGACCAGCGCCCTGACAGTCGATACAGACATGCCGGTCACGGCTGAATAAAAGACCATCATAAGCCCGGTCAGCGGACCGGCTGTTTTCAGGGGCATACGGAGTTTCCTTAAGAAACGGTACAGTCCCACTCCCAGCATGGTCAGATGCATGCCGGAAATCGCAAGCATATGCAGGACGCCCCCGGTCTGCCAGATCGTCCGCGTGTCCGGATCGAGATTCGACTTGTCTCCGGCGAGTACCGCAGACATGACCGCCGAGACGTCAGCCGGATAAACCCGGCTGATCATCTGCCTGAATTTTCCCCGGCAAAAAGACGCCGCTTCCGCCGGTATACTGACATGCTTTTCAAGCACCTTCAGCTCCGGATTCCGCATCAGGAACCCGATATTCCGGAGACGGTAATAAAGCCCGGTGTCAAACTGGCCCGGATTTTCCCTGCCGCGCACAGGTTCGGCAGGCCCGTACGCCGAAAGGACCGTA
>CACZTA010000059.1 GCA_902783935.1 uncultured Lachnospiraceae bacterium
AATGTCGGTGTCGGTTCCGTGATGCCGCGCTCTGTTCCGGCAAGCTTTGCCGTGAAGCCGGACAGGAAGTAATACTTCGTCTGTTCCGGAGTCAGGATGGAGACCGGCGGAAGAACGCCGAACGCATCCGCTGACAGGAAGATGACGTTTTCGGCATCCGGGCCTGCAGAGATCGGCCTGACCTTCTTAACGATCTTGTCAATATGCTCGATCGGATAGGAGACACGTGTGTTCTCTGTCACGCTCTTGTCCGCAAAGTCGATTTTGCCGTTCTCGTCCAGCGTCACGTTCTCAAGAAGCGCGTTGCGCTTGATGGCGTTGTAGATGTCCGGTTCGGATTCCTTGTCCAGGTTGATGACCTTTGCATAGCAGCCGCCCTCGAAGTTGAAGACGCCGTTGTCATCCCAGCCGTGCTCGTCGTCGCCGATCAGCAGTCTCTTCGGGTCTGTGGACAGGGTCGTCTTGCCTGTGCCGGAAAGGCCGAAGAAGATGGCGGTATTCTCGCCGTTCATGTCTGTGTTGGCGGAGCAGTGCATCGATGCGATGCCCTTCAGCGGGAGGTAATAGTTCATCATGGAGAACATGCCCTTCTTCATCTCGCCGCCGTACCATGTGTTGATGATGACCTGCTCGCGGCTGGAGATATTGAAAGCCACGACGGTCTCGGAGTTCAGTCCGTAGTCCTTATAGTTTTCGCATTTCGCCTTGGAAGCGTTGTAAACCACGAAGTCCGGCTCATATGTCTCGAGCTCTTCTTCGGTCGGCATGATGAACATGTTCTTGATGAAATGAGCCTGCCAGGCAACTTCCATGATGAAGCGGACAGCCATGCGGGAATCCTTGTTGGCACCGCAGTAGGAATCCACGACGAACAGCCTCTTGCCGGAGAGTTCCTTCTTTGCAAGATCCTTCATCTTCTCCCAGACTTCTTCGCTCATCGGGTGATTGTCGTTCTTATATTCATCGCTTGTCCACCAGACAGTATCTTTGGAGTTTTCGTCCATGACAATATATTTGTCTTTGGGGGAACGGCCGGTATAGATACCCGTCATGACATTGACGGCGCCGAGTTCGCTGATCTGTCCCTTGTCAAAGCCTTCCAGGCCCGGTTTCATCTCTTCTTCAAAAAGTTCTTCAAAAGAAGGGTTGCGCACGATTTCCGTCACGCCGGTAATACCATATTTGCTTAAATCCAGATTCGCCATATACTATAACCTCTTTTCTTAATAAATGTTCTGGTTTCAGTACCTGATGCTGACAGTATACATGATTCTCAACACATTATACATGATTCCCTGTAAAATTCACCACTTTATTTCGCAAATCATTTTTATTTATACACTCAGATTCCGCAGCACGCCGAACACGGCCAGGGCAGCGGCATACGTGCAGAGAAGGACCATATTCCAGCGGGGCATCCCCTTTCCGCTGCGCCTCAGATACCTGTCGTAAAGCACCTCGAAAAGCAGGAGCGGCAGTGTGCAGAGGACAAACGGGTTGGCCCTGAATGCCTCCCTGAAATCCAGCCGGGAGAGCGAAAGGAGCATCCTTGTCACTCCGCAGCCCGGGCATTTCCACCCGGTCAGGAGGCGGAACAGACAGGGGATCCCCCTGCCGCCGGTGCGGAGATAAACGAGATACAGAAAGCCGGCCGCAGCGAGGATCCCGTATCTTTTCAGGTTTTTCCTGACTTCAGCGCTCATTGCTGCGCGATCGCCTTATTAATATTGTCCTGCATGATTGCCATGACGACGATAGAGAGCCCCAGAATACTGAGAACGACAAAAAGAATGTGGCTTTTGTCATCCCTTCCCGTTATCCGGTCATTGCGCCTGCCCATCTGATAAGCCCAGTAAATCCCGTAGATCCCCATCGTGATAAACGTAAACAAAATCACCCAGCCGCCCGAAACCGCTTCAGTATCTCCTGACAGCTGATTGATCTCATTATTGCAGCAATACATCCAGTATATGGAATAAAACCCGCACGAAATGAATGAAAAAACAATCCCGAGAATGACGGACCGCTCCTTTATGCCGGACGCGTCCCCGGGCGGGGTTGTCCTCCCGTATACCGGGTTCCCGTACGGCTCCTGTCCGGGCGCTCTCCCGTATGCCGGATTCCCGTACGGCTCCTGACCGGACGCGCCGTCTCTTCCGTAACTGTCGTCCTCATGCATGGCGGTCAGACCAAACGACCGGCGCTGTACGTCGAACGGTTCTCCCGCGTCAGCCGGCTGACCCGTCTCCCTGATAATAACTGCCCCGCAGTTTCCGCAGAAACGGTCTGTCTCCCTGACTTCCGCTCCGCAATTTGTACATCTCATCAACATACCCTCCCCGGCATTTCATTCCCCGCCGGACCCATGATTCATTACTCCACTTCCAGCAGCCGGACCTGCCCGAACATGCCGACCGGTTCGCGGATCCCGAAGGCCTGTCCGCCGCAGCCGGCTGCCATGGAGCCGGCCATTTCGATCTCAATCAGGTTCTCCCCTTCCTTCAGGCAGCCGGACAGGTCAAACCGGTATCTGGGACAAATCCTGCAGTCCGCTTCTTCTCCGTTGACAAGCACCCGGCCCGCTTCATAGAAGTGTTCAGCTTCCAGCATATACCGGTTCTGCGGATCATCAATCATCAGCGTTCGCACATACCGGACAGACCCGGCAAATCCGGGCAGCTGTTCCGAGACGGGAACCAGCTGTTCCGCTTCCTGCTGCAGCACTTCCGTCTTCCCGTGCTCCGACACCTCCACCGTCCAGCCTCCGGAAAGATCGGTCCGCCGCAGCACACGGAGCTCATCGGGATCCGTCTCCCGCGTCAGTCCCCTGGTCTCCTCTTCGGTGGCCGTAAAGAACACCGCGGATTCGTATGGTTCAAGGTGCAGCGTACTCAGCATTCTCGGTTCGTCGAACCCGAATGCCATCAGCTGCTCGACCGGATAAACACAGTTTTTCCGGACATCATATTTCCATACTTTCTGCTCCCCGTTTTTCAGCCTGACGAGGAGTGTCCCGGAGATCGCCTCCGTCTTCGATTCATTGAAGACCATCCAGAGGTCCCCGCTGTCTTTGACATAATGGAAGAAAGACGCCGGTCCCCTTACATCTGATCTGGCCCCGATGACGCCCATCTCCCGCAGCTTCGGCACAAGCTCCTCGAGCGGCACGACAACCGCATTATCCACGCCTTTCGGCGCCGCATCCACGAAAACCACACGGATATCCGGACAGGTTTCCATAAACCGGAGCAGCTTCGGATCCGCATAGAGCGCCCTCGGTAGGATTAGCACCTTCAGGGGGACATCATGTACATACAGCCGGCCGTTCTCAGCCCGCACCGGGTACCGTCCGCTTCCCGTCCCGTCTGCGTCTGACAATGCATCCAACGGGATAAACGCATAATCAATATAGCCCTCCTTGAGCTTCCTCGCCGGGACCTGGTCCGTCATGCAGTCATCCATCCACTCCAGCTCTCCGTGGTAGAGGACGCCCACTTCGGGAACCCATCTGCCGCCCGAGAAAATATGGCACAGACGGCTGCAGTAGCGCATAAAGCGCACAAAATACGGAAATTCCGCGGGAGCCGTCCCTGTCCGGAACGAAGATCCCTGTCTGCCCGGAAATCCCCGGAATGCCAACCGGTTGACCCCGTTTGCGATCAGATAATCGGCGATCCATTTCATGTCGCGGACCCCGCACTCTCCTCCTTCGCCCCATGGCATGACATAGAGGAGCCGTCCCTTCTTTTCAGGCTGCAGGAGTGACGCCGACGCCGCCAGCTTTATCTGGGCATAGTGATAGTACTGTCCGTCGGCGAATCCGCTCTCAAGGCGCATCGTATTCGGATTACCGGGAATGATTTCCCTGCCCGAATGACTGATCCCTGCCACCGGCATGCCTGACGCGGCCCGGAAAAAATGTCCCGGTCCCGCGCCCGGACGGCTGTGCCCGTTCCGGTCTTCCGGGATGATTCCGATATAATACACGCCGTGGTCACGGCACCATGCTCCGAGACGCTCGGGGTAATTGACCTGATAGAGCTCCGACACCGCATCCATATAGGCATACCGCACCTTGGCGGCCGCCCTCTCTTCCACGCACGGAACCCAGAGAAGCGGAAGCTGATCCTTCCAGCGTTCCCCGAGAAGCGTCTCCATCCGTTCATTCAGCGCTTCCGTCCAGGGGACGGAGAACGCATCTTCAGATGTCCCGAAATCAGGCGCCTCTGACAGAAAACCTGCAATAACGCCCCCGAAATAATCTCCGAAACGTTTATACAGCACCTCGTAGACATCCCGGATGAGATTTCCGACAGACGCTTCACACAGGCAGTCCGTCCTTCCCGTCCCGCCCTCTGCGCGGGCAGAATAAACCGTGAACACACGCCATACACCCTCCGGAAAACTGCAGACCAGCCGCCCGTCCTTCACTTCATCCGTGAGAACAATCCGGTTTGAAGATCCGTCTACAGCCGCCTCCGGGGCAACGCTGTTCCCGTCAGCCATCTTCATGGCGACGACAGAGACAAGCTTCCCTGCGGTTCCCGTGACAGCTGCCGCATCCATCACACCCCGGGCAAGCGGGCCCG
>CACZTA010000060.1 GCA_902783935.1 uncultured Lachnospiraceae bacterium
AAGACGGTATAGAGCAGAGAGTAAAGGCCGGGGAGGTGATGTCGGCGATTTTGAATCATCCAGTATGAACTGACAGAAACAGGACCGCGTTTTTTGCACGACCTGTTTCTCAGGCGGGAAGTACCAGAAACAGATAACCATGCCGGAGTTTGAAGGAGACTTTTATGAAAATTGCATTTGATGTTGATGTTCTCGCAAAGCAGATGTCGATCAGGGATATGGTCTACAAGGTAGCCGACTGGGGCTATAAGTATATTGAACAGTCCCCGCATCCGAGGATCAATCCGTTCTACAAGCACCCTCTTTTTTCAAAAGAATGTGAAGAAGAGTACAGAAAGGCCCTGAAGGATACGGGCGTGGAAATCTCTTCCTTTATCGTCGTTTACCGCTGGTCAGGTCCGACGGAAGAGCAGAGACAGCACGCCGTGGCAAACTGGAAACGCATGATCGAGATCGCTGTCAATATGGGAGTCCCGGTCATCAACACGGAATTTTCGGGCGATCCGAACCAGCAGGAGATCTGCAACGGCATGTTCTTCCGTTCCATGGAAGAGCTGCTTCCGATCATCGAGAGAGAAGGTCTCCGCGTGGAAATCCAGTCTCATCCGTATGACTTCTGTGAACTGAATGATGAGACGTGTGATATCGTCAAGTCCTTCCGCTCGAAAAACCTCGGCTATGTCTATTCCACATCTCACGGCTTCTTCTATGACCAGGGCAAGGGCGATGTCAGGCATATGCTGAAATACGCCGGCGATGAACTGACCCATGTCCTCTTTGCCGATACGTGGAACCAGACAAAGGACTGCCGCTATATCCTGAATCCGCCGTGGCTGAACGCAAGAGGACGCGCGGATGTCACCATCCATCAGCATACGGCCATGGGCGAAGGCGAAGTGGACTTTGACGGAATCTTCGAGACGCTCAGAGAGATGGATTTCGCCAACAAACAGCTGAAGCCGGATGCACCGAAGGTCGGCGGCGACAATATTGCGTGCGTTTCCTACTTCGGATTCCCGGAGAAGATGGACAAGCAGGCACCGGAGGCGAGAGAACGCATCGAGAGAGAACTTCTCGGAAAATAAAAAACTCTTTTACACAAGCCAATTGAAGGAGGAAACATGAAGAAAACGATCAGATTGACGACGGCGCAGGCGATTGTGAAGTTCCTGGACAACCAGTATGTATCGATGGACGGCGTGGAGACAAAGTTCGTGGAGAGCTTTTTCACGATCTTTGGACACGGCATCGCAGTCGGCCTCGGAGAAGCGCTGGACACGAATCCGGGCGGCATCAAGGTCATGCAGGGCCGCAACGAGCAGGGCATGTGCCATGTTGCGACGGCATTTGCGAAGCAGAGCGGCAGAAAGCGCATCATTCCCTGTGCCTCTTCCGTAGGACCGGGCGCTGCCAATATGGTCGTCGCGTGCGCAACCGCCACTGTCAACAATATCCCGCTTCTGGTCTTCCCGGCAGATACATTTGCCTCAAGACAGCCGGACCCGGTTCTGCAGCAGCTTGAGCAGAGCAGCAGCCTGGCCGTCACGACAAATGACGCGTTCAAGCCGGTCTGCAAATACTGGGACAGAATTACACGCCCGGAGCAGGTCATGACAGCCCTGATTAATGCCATGCGCGTCCTGACAGATCCGGCGGAGACCGGCGCATGCTGCATCGGACTTCCGCAGGACGTGGAAGGCGAATCCTATGATTTCCCGGAATACTTCTTCCAGAAGAGAGTCCACAGGATCACGAGACCCGTCGCGGTCGAGGAAGAGCTTGAGGACATCGCGGAAGTCATCGCCGGAGCAAAGAAGCCTCTCGTCATCGTGGGCGGCGGCGTCAGATATTCGGAAGCCGGCGAAGATGTCGAGAAGTTCTGCGAAGAGTTCCATATTCCGTTCGGCGAGAGCCAGGGCGGCAAGAGCGCATGCCGTTCCAGCCATCCGTACTGCCTCGGCGGCATCGGCGTGACGGGCACCTATGCGTCCAACGTCATCGCAAGGGATGCCGACGTGGTCATCGCGATCGGCACGAGACTGTCTGACTTCACGACCAGCTCCAAGTGGCTGTTCAAGAACGACGATGTGAAGTTTGTCACGATCAACAACTGCCGCTATCACGCCTACAAGATGGATGCAGTCAAGGCCGTGGGCGATGCCAAGGTCACAGTGAATGCGCTGGCAGCGAAGCTGAGAGAAAGAAAGTATGTCTCCGCGTATACCAATGAGATCACGGATGCTAAGGCAGTCTGGGATAAGGAAATGGAACGCCTCGGCGGCATCGTCTACACGGGCGACGATTTCGAACCGATTATCAAGGCGCGCGACCCGAGAACGGTTCCGGAGTTCGTCAAGATGACAGGCTCCGACCTGACACAGACGGCAGCTCTCTGCGCGATCCGCAGAAAGATCGATGACGACGCGACGATCATTACAGCCGGAGGCTCCCTGCCGAGCTGCATGCAGCGCATGTGGACGACGGACAAGAGAGGCGGCTATCATGCAGAATACGGCTATTCCTGCATGGGCTACGAAGTGGCGGCGACACTCGGCGTCAAGTTCGCGGAGCCGGATACGGAAGTCTACGCGGTTGTCGGCGACTCCAGCTTCCAGATGCTGCACAGTGAAATCATGACGATCATGCAGGAGAAGCAGAAAGTCAACATCCTCGTATTTGACAACTGCGGTTTCGGCTGCATCAACAACCTGGAGATGACTCACGGCATCGGCAGCCTTGCGACAGAGTTCCGTTACACAGACGGAAAGAAGCCGTGCGGCGACCTGATCCCGGTAGATTATGCGAAGATCGCGGAAGGCTACGGCCTGAAGTCCTATACCTGCAAGACCATCGCCGAGCTCGAAGCAGCGCTCGACGATGCGAAGAAGCAGACCGTCGCCTGCCTGTTTGACCTGAAGGTCATCCCGAAGACGATGACAGACGGCTATGAATCCTGGTGGAATGTCGGCATGGCCGATACATCGGAGAGCGAGTCCGTCAGGGCGGCCTGGGAAGAAGTAAAGGCCGGACGTGATATTGCAAGAAAGTATTAATTCATACTCTTTCTTTAAAGAGAATCGGAGACAGCGGGTGCATGCCCGCTGTTTCCTGTGGGCGGCAAATGATTCCGCCTGCATGTGCCTGATAAACAGAGGAGACCGCGATGGGAAACTACAGACTGACAGAGGAAGAATACGGGCGGGTTTTGTCGATAAAGAGAGACCTGCATATGCACCCGGAGCTGTCCGGCAGGGAAAAAAGGACGACGGAAACAATCTGCCGCATCCTTAAGGAGATTCCGGGAACAGAAATCCTGCCGTTCGAAAACCGGCTGGGCACCGGCGTCCTCGCCAGGATCCGGGGAACGGGAGAGGGGCCTGAAACTGCCCTCCGCGCCGACATTGACGCGCTTCCTCAGAACGAGGAATATGAGAGTGAGTGGAAATCCCGCACTGACGGTGTCATGCATGCCTGCGGCCATGATTTTCACACGGCGTCGCTCCTCGGAGCGGCGATGATACTCGGCCGCGCAAAGGCAGACGGCTTTCTTAAGGGGACGGCTGACCTGATTTTCCAGCCGGCAGAAGAAGGAACCCGGGGCGCCAGGGCATTTCTCGATGCCGGTCTGTTTAACCTGATACACCCGGACCGCATTTTCGGGATCCATAACTGGCCGTCTGTCCCTTCCGGCAGAGTTGTTGTGCACGAAGGCGTCCTGATGGCGGCAAAGCGGAATGCAAAGGTCAGGCTCCGGGGCGCAGGCGGGCACGGTTCCATGCCGCATCTCAATGTCGACCCGATCGTCTGCGCCGGCGCCCTGATCCAGTCGCTGCAGACAATTGTGAGCCGGAATACGAGCCCGCTGGATTCGCTCGTCCTGTCCGTCAATTCCATACAGGGCGGCAGTCCCGTCAATCTGGTGGTGGAAAGCGTCGAGCTCATGATGACGATCCGGTCGCTCTCGGAGGAAGCTCTGGATCGTGCGGCCGGAAGGACGGAGACGATTGTCGCACGCACCGCGGAAGCCTATGAGTGCGGATCGGAAATCATATGGGAAGAAAAAATTCCGGCAGTCAGGAACCTGCCGGAAATGTGTGGGATTGCAATGAAAGCCGCGGATTATGCCGGCGCCGCCGTGACGGATGCCCCGCCTTCTCTCGCGAGTGAAGATTTTGCTCTTTACCGGACAGCCGGGATCCCGTCCTTCTTTTACTGGGTCGGAAGTACGGCGGAAGGGGATACTGTGGAGGAGCTCCACCGGCCGCGCTTCCACACGGATGACAGCGCCATGCGGACGGCAGCCGGCCTCTATGCCGCGTCCGTCCTCGCACAGGAAGGTGATTAATCTGCAGAGAGGCTGTCCGGATCAACGGTCATGATGCCGGCCACGGATGCATTTCCCTCTGCGTCTTCGATGACATGGAGAAGTGCGTAATGTGAAACCGGCGTGGCAGTCGCATATGTCAGGCGGCTGAGAAAGAAGTACTCTGAAGCTTCGCCTGTCTTTGTGCCGAGGAGCGCCTCCGCTTCATAGGTGCACCCGTCCAGTCCTGCTGTCGCCCTGTCAAATGCAGCCTGCGCCTCTTCCGTGACGGCAGTACCGTCTCCGGCTTCCCAGCCGCCTGTGAGGGACAGTCCCGAAGGAATGTCCGCCATGCCGTCCGGGATGCTTTCCGCAGCGGACAGGGAGTCTTTTGCGTCCTCCGGGATGCTGTCTGCTTCCGGCAGAACGGCTTCGGAAGCTGACGGAGTGCTTTCCGCCTCAGAGAGGACGCTCTCCGCTTCATCCGGCATTTTTTC
>CACZTA010000061.1 GCA_902783935.1 uncultured Lachnospiraceae bacterium
CTCGTATGTATCAATCGCCGTGCTGACCTGCTTCAGTATTTCCATTCCTTCCTGATAGATGGAAAAGCTCTCTTCCAGCGTCACATCCGGACTTTCGAGCTTTGCCGCCATCTCATCAAGCAAGGCAAAATTCTCTTCTATCGTTCGCTGTTTTTCCTGTGCGGCATCTGCCTCATGAGCCATTTATCATACTCCTTTCAAGCACCTCTGTAAGAATAATCCCGTCCGTCACGTAGGTATTCAGGCGGTCCCCCGCCTGTACCCGGCTGACGGAAGTCACTGCGCGGCCATCCATGTCCGCCGTATAGGAATAGCCCTGCCGCAGCCGGTCAAGGGGGTTCATTCCCCTGAATTTTCCAATCATGAGTGCCAGCTTTCTGTCATACCGCCTGTAAACAGACAGAATGCCTTCCCGCATCCTTGCCTCACGGCTGCCGTGCAGTTCCCTGCCTGCTGCCGCGCGTGCCGCTGCCGCGGAATAGAACCGCTCTGACAGGCCGGAGACGGTTTCCTTTCCCGCTTCAATCCGGTTTTTCATCGCCGCATCCATACATGCTTCATATTCGCGGGCCTTCCGCAGGGCGGCTTCCGCTTTCATCTGCGGGGAAAGCGCCTTCAGGCGGACTTCGTTCCACTGCAGTTTTTCTTCAGCCATTCTGCAGCGCTCCAGTATTTTTCCCGTAAATAATGATTCATAACGGGCAATGTCCGCGCGGAACTGCATATAATCAAAAACAGCCAGTTCGGCTGCTGCAGAAGGAGTCGGCGCCCTCAGGTCCGCCACAAAATCCGCTATTGTGAAATCCGTCTCATGACCGACAGCGGATATGACCGGGGTCCCGCATTCATTGATGGCATCTGCCACAATACGCTCATTAAAGGCCCACAGGTCTTCATAGGATCCGCCTCCCCTCCCCACAATAATCACATCGACCCTTCCGTCGAGCAGGCGGATTCCGTTTACGATGCTTTCTTTCGCACCTGTTCCCTGGACCTGTACCGGCGCCAGGATCAGGCTTACAAACGGGTTTCTCCTCGATGCAATATTCTGTATGTCACGGATTGCGGCTCCTGTCGGAGCGGTGACAATCCCTACCCGCGCGGCATAGCGGGGAACAGGCCTCTTAAAGGCAGGGTCAAAATAGCCGCACTCCTCCAGTTCTTTTTTCAGCGCCAGAAACTGCGCATACAGCGCCCCTTCTCCGGACAGTTCGATCTTCTTCGCATACAACTGATACCTGCCGTCGCGCTCAAACACATCGACAGTCCCGCTTACGATCACCTTGTCGCCGTCTTTCATCTGAAAAGGCAGGCCCCTGCGGTTTCCCGCAAACATGATGCAGGAAAGCGTTCCGGACCTGTCTTTAAGTGAAAAATATATGTGACCGGATGAATGATATTTAAGATTTGTCACTTCACCGCTGACCGAACAGGAAGCGAGAATCCCGTCCCTCGAAAACATCCCGCGGATATATCTGTTTATCTGTTCTACCGAATATACTTTTCCGGTCATTCTTCTCTCGCAATCTCTCCCAGTATCCCGTTGACAAAGGACGGAGATTCATCGCCCCCGTACTGCTTGGCCAGTTCCACTGCTTCATTGATGGCAACACCTCTCGGAATTGTCTCATCATAGAGCATCTCAAAAACCGCGAGGCGCAGAACCGCCAGGTCACAGCTGGCAAAACGGTTTGTCTTCCAGCCCTTTGCCGTCCTGTTCAGCTGTTCGTCAATCTCCGGAATCATTTCCGTCACTTTGCGAAAACGTTCCATGCAGGTTTCGCGCTCTTCCTCCGCAACAGGCTCCTCAAGTCCGTCAAAATAAAGCGTGCTCTGCTCATCCATCTCGGCACCGCTGTTAAAGGCAGACATGTATACGAGCTTAAAAACATGTTCACGAAGTTTTCTTCTGTTCATCATGGTTTTTCAACTGTCCTTTTCTGCTTCAATATCTGCGACGTGAATCGTCACATCCGCCACCTGCATGCCTGTCATCGTCTCGATTGATGCTTTGACTTTCTTCTGTACTGCCGATGCCACTTCGGGAATATTGGTCCCGTAATCAAGATTCAGGAAAATATCTGCTTTCACGATACCGTCCTCTACATTCACGCGGACGGCCTTGGACAGTGCACGGATTCCTTTCCGCGCCACCATCGAATTTGTGATGCCCCCCGAGAGTGAAGCGACTCCCTTCACTTCTGTCGCGGCCAGACCGGCAATCACCGCCACCACCTCGGCGGCTACCTTGACCGTTCCGTTTTCTCCGTTATCCTTTAATGTATATGTACCCTGATTCTCTGCCATGCGTCATATCTCCTGATAACCTGTTCCGCACCGGCCGTTCCGGCGCATATCCGTTTCCTTTATTTTTCTTCAGCGCTCCGGTTCATCTTCTCCTGCTGTTCCCGGAGCTGTTTCATGATAAACGCTTTCTGCTTCGTCCAGTCTTCTATCGCGCTCTTAAGAAGCAGAAGGTTATCCGACATGGGATTGATCACAATGCCCTCGAAAGCCGCATTGGCCCTGAGGACAGGCATCAGGTCATCAAACGTGACCAGTACCGTCCTCGGACGGGCATCCCCCTTCATTTCCCAGCGGTCCAATTCCTCTCTGTCCGTAAAAACAGGGAAAAACCGCATCCCTTCGCGGTTCTGAACCGTATAAAAGGTGATCTTTGTCCCTTTCGGGAGCATCGCCTTTCCGTCTTCCGTGAGGACAGGTTCGGATGAAAGCTCCATATATGTCAGAAGCCTGGAACGGAACCAGACCTCATCCCGGATCCTGTTCATCAGATTTGCCCGCTGGCAGTCGATGACAAGCTTATCTTTCCAGGAAAGCAGATTCTTCAGATTCCTGTTGTCAGGATCCTTCGGAAATGTAAAAACCATCTTCAGGGTCCCCCTTTCACATTTCTGCGTCCCATCCGCCAAATTCGGAAAGTCTCAGATCTTTATTCCGGTCGAGCGTCATGCCGACGCTCCACTCATGAACAAACAGCAGCAGCGGATTGCCGTGCATATCCAGAACTTTCTTCATATCGGATGTTCCCTGCAGTTCCTCGACATCGATTTCATCCGGATTTTCAATCCACCTGATATACTCATAGGGAAGCGTCTCCATGAAAATGTCCACTTTGTACTCATTTTCAAGTCTGAACTTCAGGACATCCAGCTGCAGAACGCCGACGACGCCGACGATAATCTCCTCCATGCCGGAATGGAACTCCTGGAAGATCTGGATGGCGCCTTCCTGGGCGATTTCCTCAATCCCTTTGGTAAACTGTTTCCGCTTCATCGTATCCGCCTGGCGGATCCGGGCGAAATGCTCGGGTGAAAAAGTCGGAATGCCTCCGTAGCAGAATGTATCACCCGGCGTACAGACCGTATCTCCGATCGAGAAGATCCCCGGGTCAAATACGCCGATAATGTCTCCTGCCCATGCTTCCGACACGATGTGCCGCTCCTCTGCCATCATCTGCTGCGGCTGTGAGAGCCTCTGCTTCCGTTTTCCCTGTACATGCCAGACTTCCATGTTTGCATCATAATGGCCGGATACGATTCTCATGAATGCAATCCGGTCTCTGTGATTTTTATTCATATTGGCCTGGATCTTGAAGACAAATGCGGAAAACGGCCGTGTTTCCGGATCAATCAGTCCCTCGTCCGAGAGCCGGGCAAGCGGCGCATTCGCCATTTGCAGGAAGTGCCGGAGAAACGTCTCCACTCCGAAATTCGTCAGCGCCGACCCGAAGAAAACCGGACTGATCTCCCCTTTTGTCACTTTCTCCTGGTCAAATTCCGCAGATGCTCCGTCAAGCAGTTCGATCTCGTCCCTGAGCAGAGAAACCTCGTCATCTGTCAGAAAATCGGAAACATCCGGGTCGTCAAGCCCGACTTCCGTCTGCGTTCCTTCTTTTGTCCCTTTCTGGGTGTCGCTGAACAGAAGAACCTTCTCTGTCCTGCGGTCGTAGACGCCGCGGAATCCCTTTCCTGACCCGATCGGCCAGTTGACGGGACAGCACGGAATCCCGAGCTCTTTCTCAATCTCGTCCGTCAGTTCGAAAGAATCTCTGGCGTCCCTGTCCATCTTATTAATAAAGGTGAAGATCGGAATATGGCGTTTTGCACAGACCTTAAAGAGTTTTCTCGTCTGCGGCTCCACTCCCTTTGCTCCGTCTATGACCATGACGGCGGAGTCTGCTGCCATCAGCGTCCGGTAGGTATCCTCCGAGAAATCCTGATGGCCCGGAGTATCCAGAATATTTATACAGTATCCGTCATAATTAAACTGAAGGACAGAGGAAGTGACGGAAATCCCCCTCTGTTTTTCGATTTCCATCCAGTCCGAAACAGCATGTCTGGCTGTCGCTTTCCCCTTGACGGAGCCCGCGAGATTAATTGCGCCCCCGTAAAGAAGGAACTTTTCCGTCAGCGTCGTCTTTCCGGCATCGGGATGGGAAATAATGGCAAATGTTCGTCTTTTTTCTATTTCGTTCATATATTATCTATGCTATCTGTACCGTATCCGGCTGAAGCCTTTCAGCCGAGGAGGCTGATGGCCGCCCTGATCCTCTTTAAAGATTCATCTTTCCCGAGAATTTCAAGCAGCTGTGAAGCGCCTCCCGGTGTCATCTGTTTTCCGGATACCGCCGTCCTGACCGGCCACATGACCTGGCCGTTTTTCAGTTCTTTTTCTTCCGCAAAGCGCTTCATCATCTCATACAAAGCGTCATTATCAAAAGCTTCCTGCTGCTCAATATACGGAAGGATCTCCTGAAGTACCCGGAGAGAAAGTTCAGGAGTGGATTTCATCTTTTTATGGCGGTACATTTCGATATCGTACTCAGGAACTTCGTGGAAGAATCCGAGCAGTTCATCGATGTCTTCAAATGTCTCGATCCTCGTCCTGGCCATTTCAGCCAGTGCATGACGGTCATAATTCTGCTCAGGAACTGCCTTCTCTATATAGGGAAGTGCTTTCTGATAAAAGACATCCGGGTCCATTTTCTTAAAATATTCCCCGTTCATCCATCTGAGCTTGGCCATATCAAACACGGCGTCGGACTTGTTGATCTTCGTATAGTCAAACTTCCTGACCAGATCGTCAAGGGACATTATCTCTTCATTATCCGGAGGATTCCATCCGAGCAGCGCCGTATAGTTGACAATCGCTTCCGGGATAAATCCCTGTGCGAGCAGATCTTCGAAAGAAGAGTGGCCGCTCCGCTTGGAAAGCTTATGGTGCTCCTCATCCATGATCAGCGGACAGTGGACATAAACCGGGACCTCCCACCCCAGCGCATCATAGATGAGATTATATTTCGGACTTGAAGACAGATATTCCTTTCCCCTGACTACATGCGTGATGCCCATGAGATGGTCATCGATCACATTTGCAAAATTATAAGTCGGATAACCGTCCGACTTGATCAGGATCATATCTTCCAGTTCGCTGTTTTGAACAGTAATATCACCGTAGTTGACATCATGAAACGTCGTCGAGCCTTCCTGCGGGACATTAAGACGGATCACATAGGGCATGCCGGACGCCAGATTCTGCCTGATTTCTTCTTTTGTGAGACCCAGGCAGTGCTTGTCATAGGCTGAGAATTCCTTGCCGTCTGTTACCGTTTTCAGGCTCTCCAGCCTTTCTTTTGTGCAGAAACAGTAGTAGGCATTCCCCTGCTCTACCAGCTGTTCCGCATACTTTCTGTAAATACCGGCGCTGACGCGCTCCGACTGGACGTAGGGACCGACGCCTCCGTCTTTGTCAGGGCCTTCGTCTGCTTTCAGTCCTGCCAGCGAAAGTGTTCTGTTAATAATGTCTACCGCACCTTCTACATAGCGCTCCTGATCCGTATCCTCTATCCTCAGCATGAAAATACCGTCTTCATGTCTGGCGATCAGATAGGAATACAGGGCCGTGCGAAGATTTCCGACATGCATCTTTCCGGTCGGACTCGGTGCAAATCTGGTTTTTACCATCAGTTTCCTCCGGTTATCTGTTTCAGTGATCTATTCCGTGTGCGTTCAGATATTCGATGACATCCCCGACTGTCTTGATTTCCTGCAGCTCGTCTACGGGAATATCCAGCGCATATTCGTCTTCGAGGTTCATGGCGAGCTCATAGAGATCCAGTGAATCCGCTCCCAGGTCATCGCGGAAATTTGTATCGTATCCGATTTCGCTCTCATCGATATTCAGCTGTTCGGCAATAAATGTTCTCAGTTTATCAAGCATTTTCCTGTCTCCTTTCATACCTTTGTGCCGTTGCCGGATGAACTTCTGACGACTTCGCCCCAGAGATCCTGTTCCGGCCTTCTGAATTTTATTGCTCTTGATACAGACAATGCAATTGTTATCTCCGCCATCAGCAGCACCACTGATGTTCCCCCGTAACTGAGGAACGGAAGCGTGACCCCGGTCGTCGGGATCAGGTTCACAACTACACAGATATTCAAAATAACCTGCATTGAAATATGCCCGAAAATACCTGTCACCATAAGGGCACTGTACAGATCGGGGGCATTCTGTGCGATAAAGAACAGCCTGTACAGCAGATAAAGGAACAGCAGGATGACGATGACTCCGCCGAAGATCCCGAGTTCTTCACAGATAATGGCAAAAATCATGTCATTTTCCGCTTCCGGCACTGCCCACAGTTTCTGTGTCCCGTTTCCGAGCCCCTTTCCGAAGAGGCCTCCGCTGCCGAGTGCGTACAAGGCCTGCATGACCTGATAGCCGCCCTCCGAAGCATACTGTTCCGGGTGCAGCCATGTCAGGATCCTCCTCGCCCGGAAACTTGAGGACACCTCGTTGCTGATGATAAAGTAAACCCCTCCGGCAGCTGCCGCCAGCATCCCGAATCCAAGCGCAAGAAACGGCTTCGTCTTCGGATGGGCAACAAAAACGATGAATGCAGTAATCATCATTATGATGATTGCGGTACTGAGATTATCCGTCAGGATATAAGCTGCGGCAGCCTGAAGGACTCCGGCACCCGCAGCCAGCAGGGTATTTGCCGGTTTTCTGTACTTCTTTCCCATCCGGACGATCAGCATCGGCACAAAGGTGATCACGGCGATCTTTGCGACCTCTGCAGGCTGGAAACTGAACCCTCCGATCCCGAGCCATCTGCGCGCACCGTTCACCGTTCTCCCGAGAGGCGTCCTGACCAGCGCCATCAGCAGCAGTGACAAAATATAAAGGAACCCGCTCAGATACCAGTAGATCCTGTATGGAATATAAGAAAAAAGAACAGCGGCTGCGATTGCGCCGGCGGAGAAGACGGCCTGTTTTTTAAGAAACATCATGTCATCCCCGAACTTCATGGCTGCCGTATATGATGTGGTGCTGTACAGCATCACCAGTCCGAAACCGATCAGGAGAATAATTACCGCTATGAGATTGTAATCATAATAATCGGTTTTTGTTCGCACGAACCCCAGGTCCTTCCCCTTTCAGAAAAACGGTGCGTATGTAACGGATCGTATACGCCTCCCCCTTCTCCGCCCACATGCGCAGAAGAAACTCCATCTGTTTTTTTGTATCCTCATGGACAAACCACAGTCTCTCCCGGCTGCGCAGATAATACGCCAGAGGGGACCGGTCTGTATATGCCTCTCCCTGATAGACCCGCGATGCACTGACGCGGTCGAATATCATCTCGGCCACATAGCGCCTGGGCATCCGTGCCCCGGCCAGAATACGCGGGTCTGACATGTCCGGCGAATAATCCACCCAGTATTCAAAGTGGTGTTTATTCCTGCCTTTGTGGTGAAGCCAGGCTCTCGAAACTCCGGTGGCTTCTCTTTCCGCATTATTCGGGCTCCTCGTCCCCTGGTAATAACGCGCACCCACCAGGAACTCCACCGGAGACAGTTTGCTCAGATCATGCATCAGCCCCTGCCGGATCAGTCCCGCCCTCAGGCAGTACCCGCATACCAGATGATGATGCCGGGTGATCGTCCTCAGATGTCCCGCCGGATCTGTCTTCTTTCGTTTTTCCATCCTTTTTCAGATCCTCTTTATTGTCGTTGCCGTCCGGCCGTCCTTCAAGAATACAGACAGTCCGCTCACCGGCTTCAAAGAATTTCTGGTCCTCAAGCCGTTCGGGCTCCTCTAAGAACGGATCGGATTTTGAAGTATCTGCCCTCAAAAACCAGCTGCATCCCTTCGGAAGGGCAGGCAGGGCGAAAGTAAAGGGATTCCAGTATGCATTGTAGAGGACATAATAATACTGTCCCCCATCCTGACTCTCTTCCTGAGTATACAGACCATTGTACATGACTGCAAGCGTGCGCGAAATGTTTTCAAAGGAGCACACCCATGCTTTGTCATTATGGAAGGAAATATCCGGTATTCCGTATGACCTGTAATCGGTTCCCTTCAGTTCCCCGGGCATATGGAAAATCTTGTGGTTCTTTCTGAATTCAGTCAGTTTCCGGACAAAAGCAGTCAGTTCGGAAGCATCTTTACTGCTGTTCCAGTCCGTCCATCCGGTACTGTTATCGCAGCAGTAGGCGTTGTTATTGCCCTTCTGCGTATTCAGCTGTTCATCGCCTGCATAAAGAAGCGGGATTCCCTGGGAAAGAAATACGTACATCAGCGCATTCCGGACCTGCCGCATCCTGAGATCCTTTACGGCTTTCTTTCTGCTCGGGCCTTCCGCGCCGCAGTTCCAGCTGAAATTGAGCGCCGTTCCGTCTCTGTTATCCTCGCCGTTCTCTTCATTATGCTTCCAGTCATAGGAAACCGTATCATACAGGGTGAAGCCGTTCACATTTGCCATATAATTGACAACCCCGCAGTCCGGAGGATTGCTCCTCACATGTGCGGCAAACCGGCCTGTCTGACCCTCATCTCCCTTCAGAAGAGCTCTGCCTGTATGTTCAAAATCATCATTGCAGATAATGATATTTCTTTTCTTCGGGACAGTTCCCCTGAACAGCCTTCCGGTATCCACATATTCAAACATGAGCTTTGTCGAAGCCAGCAGCGGATCTCCTACAATCATTTCTGCCGGAACGCCCCCGCCGATCAGATGGAAGCCGTCGACATGGTAATGCATCTTCCAGTATCTGACTGCTTCAAGAGCCAGGGCCGGATATGTCCCGTCCGGGAAATACATTTCCATATAAAGCTCCGTGCCGGCATCATGGCAGGCCCTGACCAGGCTGCTGAATTCTTCTGACGGATGATCCGTCGCACAGTATTCCCATCTGGGTGCAAAGTAATAGTTCTGGTCGGCATACCCCCAGTAATTAACCGGCCTGACCGCTTTTGCCGGCCCTTCCGATTCATCTTTAACCGCAGAAAAAGGAGTAATCCTGAGATCGTTTACCCACTCGTATGCCGGCATCAGCTCTATGGCGTTAAACCCCAGGCCGGTAATGTAAGGAAGCATTTTTGCGACACCTGAAAAAGTACCCCTGATTCCCTGAGCTATTTTTGCTTTTTTAGTAAAACCTCTGACATGAAGCTTGTAAATCATCATGTTGTCGGGAGACAGTCCGGGGGAACGGTCTCCGTCCCATGACGGCGCTTCCTGTTCCAGAAGACAGTAATCTCTGCGGATGAGTTTCGCATGAGGGTCAAGGACCCGTTTCCGTCCGCCGACCCGGTAATAGTAGCCGGCGGCCTTCTCATCAAGGCCTTCCACCTGTACGGCACTGACCCGGCCGGTCCGTTCTTCCTCGGGAAGAGGTATTTCCGTCAGTTTCTTCCCCTCTGCATCAGTAATAATCAGTTCGGCTTTCTGGTCTTCAGGAAATGCTGCAGCAAAATAACAACTGTCACCGCATTTCCAAGCTCCGAGTTTTTCCGGACTCCCCTTCTTTACCTTTATACCATTCAACCCTTTGTTATTCATGACTCCTCCATCAATCGGAAAAAAGATCTTCCTGTATGCCGGTCTGTCAACAATTCTATACATACTCTCCGTAAACTAATATTATACAGCATTTTTTTACAGATGACAGAAAAAAATGAGGAGACATTGCATTCCGTCTGTGTTTCTGCTATCTTTATAGCAAACCCGGCAATACTATTCTGCCGTATTCAGGAGGTAATTATGTCAGATTTTGAAAATCTCAATGGCAATGAACAGGACCTTGACGGCGCCGATATGGAAGAAGTACTCGGAAGTGTCACGCTTACGCTGGAAGATGATTCAGAAGTCGAATGTCTCATACTTGCTGTTTATCAGGCCGGCGGCAAAGATTATATCGCGCTGCTCCCTGTCGGTGAAGACGGTGAACCGGATGACAACTCCGACGTCCTGATTTACCGCTATATCGATAACGGCGAAGAGGAACCCGAAATCGAAAACATCGAAGACGACGAGGAATACGAAGCCGCTGCCGATGCATTCGACGAACTCCTCGATGAACAGGATTTTGAAGACGAAGAAGAGTAATCAGCAGCGAATCTTCTTGTGACGATGATTATCACGGGATACCGCACCGGGCATATGCTCATTGCGGTATCCTTTATTTTTGTCCGGTAGACCCGAACCCTCCCCGGTCTTCATTTCCGAGCGTTTCCACTTCCTCAAATTCAATTACGGGCTGGTGTTCAATGATGCGGAACTGGCCGATCCGGTCATTTACATGGATTTCCGTATCCCTTGTTGCATAAACCGGCATATGGAGAATATCATTGTCCCCGCAGTACGACTCATCGACGACGCCGATCGAATTGCTCTGGAGCAGGCCGTAATTCCTGAAGGTGGAACTTCTCGGGGCGGTAATCATCTCATATCCCTCCGGAAGCTGAACGGAAATGCCGAGATTTATCAGCCTGTGCTCGCCTGCTTTCAGCGAGACATTTTCAGCACTCCTCAGATCGATCCAGTCACTTTTCCCGTCGATATAGCGCAGTTTTTCAATTTCTTTGCTGTGGTATCTGATCCTGATTGTCTTTTTCATTTCTGATCCTCTCTTCCGGGAGATAAAAACCGGCAGGAAAACTCCTGCCGGTCTGATAATATGATCAGTCCTCCGGTCCGGCCGAAGCGACGACGCGGCCGATATCCATAGAAGCCGTTTCATCCTTCGGGCAGTCCTTGATCGAGAAGCTGAACTTTCCGTTTTTATCTTTTCCGAGGCAGATGACGCGTACGACATCTCCCAGCTGAAGAACGTCTTCGACATGGGCGATTCTGGAATTCGCGATCTTTGAAATATGGACAAGTCCTTCTTTTCCGGGTGCGAATTCAAGGAAAGCGCCGAACTCCTTTATGGAGATAACTTTCCCTGTGAGAATCTGTCCTTTCTCGAATTCCGTGACAATCAGCGTAATCGCTTCAGCTGCTTTCTTCATATTGGCAGCATCTGTACCGCTGATCGAGACAAAGCCGTCATCTTCAATATCAATCTGTACGCCGTATGTATCGATGAGGGCATTGATTGTCTTGCCTCTCTGGCCGACAACATCGCCGATCTTTTCGGGATCAATGTTCATCTGGATAATCTTCGGCGCCCACTTGCTGAGCTCCTTGCGCGGCTCTGCGATGCACTTCTCCATCACTTCCGTGAGGATGTATTCGCGTGCCTGCTTTGTGCGGCTGATTGCCTCTTCGACGATCTGCCTTGTGAGGCCGTGAATCTTGATATCCATCTGGATCGCGGTGATGCCGTCATGAGTTCCGGCAACCTTGAAATCCATATCTCCGAAGAAATCCTCAAGGCCCTGGATATCCGTCAGGACGATATAATCATCGTCCGTCTCTCCTGTCACGAGGCCGCAG
The DNA here is from genome assembly GCA_902783935.1 of uncultured Lachnospiraceae bacterium. Lineage (GTDB taxonomy): Bacteria > Bacillota > Clostridia > Lachnospirales > Lachnospiraceae > Chordicoccus. The sequence continues at coordinate 11,753 of CACZTA010000061.1, forward strand.
GATATACCGGCCACAGACTTTCTGATCGGGACACCGGCTGCCATGAGCGCCATGGAAGAAGCGCAGACAGATGCCTGGGACGTTGAACCGTTTGACTCAAATGTCTCGGAAACGGCACGAATCGCATACGGGAACTCTTCCTCGGAAGGAAGAACCGGGATAAGGGCTCTCTCTGCAAGAGCACCGTGACCGATTTCCCTTCTTCCCGGTCCCCTGCTCGGTTTTGTTTCGCCGACAGAGTAGCTCGGGAAATTATAGTGATGCATGTAGCGGTTTCTTGTAATATAAGGATCAAGTCCTTCCACTCTCTGGGCTTCAGAAAGCGGAGCAAGCGTCACACAGTCACAGATCTGGGTCTGGCCTCTCGTAAACATCGCGGAGCCGTGGGCTCTCGGGATAAGGTCGACTTCCGCTGCGAGCGGACGGATCTGGGTGATCTCGCGTCCGTCAGGCCTCTTATGATCTTTCAGGATCATCTTTCTGACGGTCTTCTTCTGATACTGGTAGAGCGCCTCATCCAGCTGTGCCATCCAGTCTTCATTTTCGCCGTACTGTTCCGCAAAAGCTGCGCGGACATCCGCGATGCCCGCATCACGGCTTGCCCTGTCATCCGTGAAGACGATTTCTTCCATCTTCTCAGCCGGGCAGAAAGCATAAAGCGCTTCATTCAGCTCCGGATTTATGACAATGTGCTGATAGTCAAATTTCGGCTTTCCGCATTCCGCAATGATCTTGTCGAAGAAACTGATGATCTCCCTGTTAACTTCATCGCACTTGTAAATGGCTTCGATCATCTTATCTTCCGGGAGCTCGTTGGCGCCCGCTTCGATCATGATGACCTTGTCTCTTGTGGAAGCGACTGTCAGCTGCAGGTCAGACTTCTGCTTCTGTTCATAACCCGGATTGATGACAAATTCGCCGTCAATCAGTCCGAGCTGTGTCATGGCGCAGGGACCGTCCCACGGAATATCTGAAATCGCCGTCGCGAGTGCGGAGCCGAGCATCGCCGGAACTTCCGGATCGCATTCCGGGTCGACAGACATGACCATGTTATTGAGCGTGACATCATTTCTGAAGTCTTTCGGGAACAGCGGTCTCATCGGCCTGTCGATCACGCGGCTGGTAAGCACCGCATGTGTGGAGGCCTTTCCTTCGCGCTTGTTGAAGCCGCCCGGAATCTTTCCGACAGCATACATCTTTTCATCAAAGTCAACAGAGAGCGGGAAAAAATCGATCCCGTCCCGGGGAGCTTTTGATGCAGTTGCAGTCGAAAGGACGACGGTATCGCCATAGTGCATGAAGCAGCAGCCGTTTGCCTGCTTTCCCACCCTGCCGATATCAACGGTCAGTGTCCTTCCGCCAAGTTCCATTGAATAGCTTTTGTAATCTCCCATACTTCTCCTTCTGCCCGAATGGGCGTTAAACAAAACGCAAACGAAGGGCAGGTCGCCCTGCCCTTTTCCGTGCATTTATTTTCTCAGTCCGAGTCTCTCGATCAGTGAACGGTAACGGTTGATGTCTTTCTTTTTCAGATAGCCGAGCAAGCTGCGTCTGTGACCGACCATTTTCAGAAGACCTCTTCTCGAATGATGATCCTTCGGATTCTTCTTGAGATGCTCTGTGAGTTCATTGATTCTGGCTGTCAGAACGGCAACCTGAACTTCCGGTGATCCCGTATCGCCTTCAGTTCTCGCATACGCCTGCATGATTTCCTGTTTCTTTTCTTTTGCGATCATTTCTGTATCCTCCTGATCTGATCTGTTCTCCTGTTATCAGGTGGAGGTCGGAGTCTCCTTTCACCGGATAACGGAAAGCGGCTTTCCGCCGCAACTGTACAACGTGAAATAGTATAGCAGAGGCCCTGCCGGAAGTCAACGGCGAAAATCCCGTGCAGACTTCTCGTCTTTTTCTATCTGTTCTTTGAGATCCCGGAGGTTCTCAAAACGGGTTTCCGGACGGATAAAATGCAGCAGGCGGACCTCTGCCTCCTCATCATAGACATTTCCCGAAAAATCAAAAAGATAAGTCTCTACCCCGGCAAAATGGCCGTCCACCGTCGGTTTGGTTCCGATATTTGTGATACCTCTCCGGATCCGGCCGTCAATCACGGTCTCGGATACATAGACGCCGTAAGCCGGAAGCAGCTTTGACCGGCCCGGGATCTGGTTAATCGTCGGAACGCCGATCGTCCTGCCGAGCCGCCTTCCGTGTATGATTTTTCCCGTCACATAATAATCAAATCCGAGGAGGTCCCGCGCCTCTTCAATCCGTCCCTCTGACAGGGCATTCCGGATGCGAGTGCTGGAGACAGGTTCACCGTCTGCCATTACCTCCGGACAGATCTGTGTCGTGTATCCGAACATGCTCTCCATCTTTCTGAGCAGATGGCCGTCTCCCCGCCTTTCATAACCGAAACGGAAATCCTCACCGGTGACAATGTACCTGCTGTTCAGGTTTTCCGCCAGCACGTGCTTCACAAAAGCTTCTGCAGGCATCGTAATGATTTCGGGACCGAAGGCACATTCAACCAGCACATCGACCCCCATGCTTTCAAGCTGATTCCGCCTTTCCTCTTCTGTCAGGATCATGGCCGGTGCCATATCAAAGGTCACGACGACTGAACGGACCGGGTCCACAGCGTTTTTCGCGGCGGCGACCGTTCCCGCGATTAATTCCCTGTGTCCTCTGTGCAGTCCGTCAAACTTTCCGATCGTGACGGCAGAAGGCACCTGCGTTTTAAATGAGAGCAGATCTTTAATAATCTTCATAATAATACTTTACAAGCCGGATTTTGTTTTTCTCTTTTCTGTAAATCCCGATAAATGTCCCGTCCCCGGTATAGGCGCGCAGCTCCGCACCGTCTTCCGGCAGGGAGGCCGCTCCGTCCAGATCCCCGGTCTTGACGGGATGTCCGCTGAGTACGGATTTCAGGACATCATCTTTTACTGTCACTGAAGGCAGGGCTGCATAGAAGCTGTCAACAGGTCTGACGAAACTGTAGCAGGTCTTCCCCTCCCTGTCCTCCTTCTCTTTGAGCAGGGTGAGTTCATCGAGGGTAAGTGCTTCCTCCAGCCCGAACTCCTCGACCCGCGTCCGGATGAGGGACTCCATACAGGCTCCGCACCCGAGTTTTTGTCCGAGGTCATGGCAGAGTGTCCGGATATAAGTGCCGTGGGAGCAGGTGACGCGGAATACGGCATGAGGCGGCTCAAACCGCAGAAGACTGATCTCACTGAATTCCACTTCGCGGGGTTGTCTTTCCACCTCGATTCCTCGGCGCGCCAGATCCACCAGCTTCTGTCCGTTGACCTTCAGGGCGCTGTACATCGGAGGAAGCTGCATCTGCCGCCCGGTAAACGACATCAGCATTTCCCGGAAATCACTCTCGGTGCCGTCAAAGACAGACTCCCTGAGCACTTTTCCTGAGATATCCTGCGTATCCGTCTCCTGTCCGAGAAGAATCCCCGCCTCATATGTCTTCGTTCCGCTGCTGAATGTATCCACCAGCCTGGTGGCCCGTCCCATACAGACGGGAAGGACCCCCTCCGCATCCGGGTCCAGCGTCCCGGTATGGCCGATTTTTTTCTGTCCGAAGATCCTGCGCATCCTCGCAACCACGCCGAAAGACGTCATGCCTTTTTCTTTGCGGACAATGATCACGCCGTGAATCATAACTGTTCCTCAATGCAGGCGAGAATCGCCGGAAGAATCTGTTCGGGAGTCCCTTCGACCGTCGCCCCTGCAGCCAGTATATGGCCGCCGCCGCCGAACCGGGCCGCCACATCGGAGACATTGACACCGGTGTTGCTCCGCAGGGATATTTTATATTCATTTTCGCCTGTCTGATACAGGAAGACAGCCGCCAGGACGCCTTCTGTCTGACGGAGATCAGAAACAATGATATCCAGATCTTTCAGCCCGGCTCCGAACCGCTCCATGTCTTCCGCAGTGATGACGGCGGAAACACATCTTCCGTCCAGATGCAGGGATGCGCGTGACAGGGCATACCCGGTAATCCGGTTCTGGACAAAGGTGCGCCTGTTAAAGGTAGCATCTATGATTTCCGCGGAATCAATCCCCTTTTCCATCAGCGCCGCTGCAGTCCTCATAGTGGCCGGTTTTGTGTTCCGGTACTGAAACACACCGCAGTCATGGACAATACCGGTAAACAGCGATTCCGCGATATCACGGTCCGTTTTTTCATAATCAAAAAGTTCCGCCAGTACTTCCGCGCAGGATGATGCGTCAGGAACGATGTGGTTGATATCCGCAAACCCCGGATTACTCACATGGTGATCAATACAGACCGTTTTCGCAGCACTGCGGAACAGGTCTCCGGCTACGCCGATTCTGTCCGGTATACTTGTGTCGCAGCAGATAAAAAGGTCACAGGCTGCCCCTTCCTTCACTTCCTGCTCCGCTTCGCTCATTCCCTTTACGGAACAGAGCGCTTCTTTCGGCCTTTCAAGATAAAGGCTGACGCTGATCTCCGGGAAGTTTTTCCTGAGATACATATACAGGGCTGTACAGCTCCCTATACAATCGCCGTCCGGGTTTGCATGACCCGCGACGGCGACAGATTTACATGAATCATCAATGATGTCTTTAATATTCGTCATTATGGGATTCCTCATCATGCCTGACGACTTCCTCAATCAGGCGTGACATTTGCGTTCCGCGTTCAATAGAACGGTCGAGAATAAAAGTCAGTTCGGGTGTATACCGCATATTCAGTCTCCCGGCGAGCTCCCGCCTGATAAACCCTCTGGCGGATTCAATTCCTTCCATGGTTTTCTGACGTTCTTCTTCATCTCCCATGACACTGATATAGACTTTACACGTCTTCAGATCCGGAGCCACAACGGCCTCCATGACAGAAGTCATGATGCCGATGCGCGGATCCTTCAGTTCCCGGATGATGGCCGAGAGTTCTCTCGTCACCTCTCCGTTCACTCTCAGGTTTTTTGTCCCGTTTTTTCTCATGTTCTCGGCACCTCAACCATCGTGTAGGCTTCTACCGTATCTTCAACCTGGAAGTCGCCCCATCCGTCAAATACAAAGCCGCACTCATAACCTTCCCGGACTTCCTTGACGTCATCCTTGAAGCGTTTCAGGGAAGCCAGCTGGCCTTCATACAGCTTCTCCGTGCCACGGAAGACACGTACCTTCGATGACTTCTGGAAAATGCCGTCCCTGATATAGGCACCCGCAATATTTCCGACACCGGAAGCCTTGAACATCTGGCGGATCTCGGCGTGTCCCTGAATTTTTTCTTC
>CACZTA010000062.1 GCA_902783935.1 uncultured Lachnospiraceae bacterium
ATAAAATATAAGGAGAATTATCATGGCTATTTACGATCCCAAATCAATGAAGGCAGAGGAATTCATCAACGATGAAGAAATCCGGGCCACCCTGGAATATGCCGAAGCAAACAAGAACAATGCCGAACTGATCGACCAGATCCTCGAAAAGGCCCGTCCGCAGAAGACCGCGACCGGATGTCAGTGCGCGGGGCTTACCCACAGGGAAGCCTCTGTCCTGCTTGCCTGCGAAATCCCGGAAAAGATCGAGAAGATGTATAAAATCGCGGAAGAGATCAAGCTCGCCTTCTACGGCAACCGGATCGTCATCTTCGCGCCGCTCTATCTTTCCAACTACTGCATCAACGGCTGCGTTTACTGCCCGTACCATGCGAAAAACAAGCACATCACGCGCAAGAAACTGACACAGGAAGAAGTGAAGGCGGAAGTCATCGCGCTCCAGGATATGGGGCACAAGCGCCTGGCGATCGAAGCCGGTGAAGATCCGAAGAACAATCCGATCGAATACATCCTCGACTGCATTAATACAATCTACAGCGTCCATCATAAAAACGGCGACATCCGCAGGGTCAATGTCAACATCGCGGCGACGACGGTTGAAAATTACCGGAAGCTGAAAGAAGCCGGTATCGGCACTTACATTCTCTTCCAGGAGACCTATCACAAAAAGAGTTATCTCGAGCTTCATCCGACAGGGCCGAAGCACGACTATGACTATCACACGGAAGCGATGGACCGCGCGATGGAAGGCGGCATCGACGATGTCGGTCTCGGCGTCCTCTTCGGGCTCGAGCTGTACAAGTATGAATTTGCCGGCCTGATCATGCACGCGGAACATCTCGAAGCAGTCCACGGCGTAGGCCCGCATACAATCAGCGTGCCGAGAGTAAAACGCGCGGACGATATTGATCCGGATATGTTCGACAACGGTATCGACGACGAGACCTTCACAAAGATCGCCGCCTGTATCCGTCTGGCCGTCCCCTACACGGGCATGATCGTCTCCACGAGAGAGACCGAAGAAGTCCGCCGCCGTCTCCTCCAGGTCGGCATCTCCCAGGTGAGCGGCGCATCCCGCACATCCGTCGGCGGTTATACCGAGGAAGAACGCCCGCACGACACGGAGCAGTTCGACGTCTCCGACCAGCGCACACTGGACGAAGTCGTCCGCTGGCTTATGGAGAGCAACCACATTCCGTCTTTCTGCACCGCGTGCTACAGGGAAGGCCGCACGGGCGACCGCTTCATGTCGCTCTGCAAGAACGGCCAGATCCTGAACTGCTGCCATCCGAACGCACTTATGACGCTGGCTGAATTCCTGGAGGATTATGCGTCTCCGGAAACGAAGAAAGCCGGCTATGAGATGATCGAGCGGGAACTGAAGCGCATTCCGAAAGAGAAGGTCCGCCAGATTGCGGAGCAGAATATCAATGATATCCGCACCTCAAACAGGAGAGACTTCCGTTTCTGATAGTTTCATAAGAACAGCGTATGCGGCGCTTCCCTGAGACACAAGGGGAGCGCCGCGTTGTCTTTTTATGGAAAAACACTCGTCCGTCTGTTATGATAAAGTTTGATAAGGGACAGATATTGTCTTAAAGAAAGAGAGAGGAAAAGAAAATGATCAGACGCGCTGATGCATGTGGTGTTGAATACAGGGAACATATGAGGGACGGCGAAGGCACAGTGGAAATCACCAACTTTATTACCGGTCCCGAAGAACTGAACGGCAAAGGCCGCCTGTTCGCAAAAATCACCCTGAAGCCGGGATGCAGCATCGGCTGGCACATACACGAAAAGGACAGCGAGCTCTTCTATATTATGAAGGGAACTGCAGAATATAATGACAACGGTGAGACCATCACTGTGACAGCAGGGGATGTCACCATCTGCCCGGCCGGCACAGGTCACGGAATCGCCAACCATACTGACGAAACGGTAGAACTTACGGCTGTCATTCTCTATAAGTGACAGGCGCGTTCCCGCCAGGTAAGTTTTATGAGCGACAAAAATCAAAATGACGACAGGCTTCGTCCCGGAGAAGACGGCATCGACTACTGGCGTCGTATTTCCCATGGCGATGAACCGGAAAAGCCGGAAGAAAAACCCGAAGAATACTGGAATACTCCGGATGATTACGGTTTCCGCCCGATGAATAACCCGGATTACGGTCCGGTACCGGACCAGTATCAGGTCAACGGCATGACGAAAGCGGCCCTCTTATGCGGGATCTTCTCTCTTGTGACCGTCTTTTTCGGTTACGGTTTTTTCTTCGCGGGTCTCGGAATTCTTTTCGCCCTGCTTTCAAGAAAGTCGAAAATGCCTAAACAGGCGAAGCTCGGTCTCGCCATGTGCATTGCTTCGCTCGGCATCTTTGTCTTCAGCCTGGTCACAGTGATCGGAACGCTGAGCGCAGGGCACGCATGGCCTTATCTGATGGAGCAGGCACGCGCAACAGATTTCTCGGATCCGGCCTCCATCCGCCAGTTTGAAGGCGTGATCTATGATTCATTTTACAGGAGCCTCATGTTCGGCAATGCAGCACCCCCCGCAGCGGACGCAGCTGCTTCGCAGGCTGAATCGGCCATCTCCTCTGCGGATCAGGCTGCTCCACCGGCTGAATCGGTCATCTCCGCAGCAGACCCGGCTGCTTCACAGGAAGAATCCGCGGTCTCATCCGCGGATCCGCAAACGCCGGAAATGCCGGGAGACTATCCTTTCCCGGAAACAGGGGACATGGAGCCCAT
>CACZTA010000063.1 GCA_902783935.1 uncultured Lachnospiraceae bacterium
ATAGACGCGGCCGGCATCCCGCACGCCCCACTGTTCCGCTGTCTCCCGGTTCTTTTCCGGATTTCTCGTGAAACAGCCTGCCACAAGCTCCGCCAGGTCATCCATCACCGCACCGTGGCGGTGAACATTTCCGATAAACGCACCATTGCCGCCGCCGATCATTCCGAATTTAAGCTTCATAATCTGCCTCCTTTTCACACTCCGTTCTGTTCAGATGCATCGTCCAGACGAATCCAGATGTTTCCGTTTTTATAGCTGTCTACGCAGGCCTGGACAAACCTGACGCCGTCCAGCCCGTCTTTTACATGAGGATAATAATACGCGCCCGCTTCTTTTTCAACCCCGTTTGCGCGATCCAGCAGACATTCGCAGAAAGCATGGTAAAGATTTGCATATGCTTCATAAAACCCTTCCGGATGGCCGGTGGGGAGCCTCGACGCCGCCTTGCTGAAATCACTCATGTAACTGCGGTTTGCGGAAAAGATCTGAACCGGTTCATTCAGATAAGACACATACAGATGCGTCATGTCCTCGTGAGACCATTCGATCGATCCCTTCTCCCCGAAGATCTTTAAGTACATGGAACAGTCATGCCCCACGGCCACATTGGATGTCCAGAGCATCCCGTGTGCGCCGCTGTCAAATCCCACCATCACTCTCGCTGACGTTTCCAGCGCCGCGTCTTCCGGATAGTAACTGAAATCTGCCAGGACCTTCTCGATCTTCAGTCCGGTCGCCGCCTGCACGAGGTAGAAAATGTGCACCCCCATGGCGCCTGTCACATTGGACGCACCGGAAAACTTCGGGTCTCCGATCCATTTCGTGAAGTTATCCTCCCCGCTGCTCAGGCCGAGAATCATCCAGTCCTGCGGGTATTCCGCCACCACGTCGATCACCCGGCCGATTTTGCCGGCCTGAATCAGGCTGCGGCATTCCCTGATGACCGGATAATGCGCATAAGTGTAAGGAATGCACACTTCCAGATTTTTTTCAGCTGCAATCCGCGCGATCTCTTCCGCCTCATATACATTCAGCGTCATCGGCTTCTCGCAGACCACATGGATGCCGTGCTCAAGGAAACACTTTGTCACCGGGAAATGTGTCTGATGCGGTGCGACGATGCTGACAAAATCAATGCCGTCCTCCCGCGCGGCTTCCGCCTCCGCCATTTCCCTGTAATCAGAATAAATCCTGTCCGGCGCCACGCCCCAGAACTGCCCGTCCTTCAGGTTTTGTTCCCTGTTCCTCGTAAAGCAGCCGGCAGTCAGAACCGCCAGATTATCCATCGCGGCTCCCCGCCGGTGGCTGTTGCCGATATTCCCTCCGTTGCCGCCGCCGATCATACCCATGCGAAGTTTCTCCCGCATAGCCCCTCCTCTTTTTCCTTGTCTTCCCCGGGCCGGGGAGTTACGGAACAACAACCACCTTTACGGCCTCTCTCGAGCGCATAAGGTCAATGCCCCGGTGAATATCCTCCAATGCAACCGTATGCGTAACCACTTCGTCTATGGCAGCTTCCGGATCCGTGAGAATGCTGATTGCCGGTCCGAAACTGTTTTTCGTGCTGAGCGTCGCCGTAATGGTAAGCTCTTTACAGTTAATGTCGCCGGGCCGGATTGTGGAATACTGGGTCATATTCTGTCCGAAAAAAAGTACCCTTCCGCCGCAGTTCATGACCGGGATGATCTGCTCAAAAACAGCTCCGGCGCCGACCGCGTCAATTGCAGCATCCGCCAGGCTTCCCCAGGCTTTTTCCAGCTCTGAGGGCAGATCGTCTTTTGCAGGATTGAAGACGAGCTGGGCACCGGCATGCTTTGCATCCTCCAGCCTTGCCGGAATCGTCTCGCAGACGGCGATCTGCCGCACGCCGTACCGGCGCAGCACCTTTACAAACAGGAGACCGATCGCCCCGGCCCCGAACAGGACCACCTTTTCATGCGGCTGCGGATTGATTTTCATCATGCCGTTCATCACACAGGCCAGCGGCTCCGCGAGTGCGGCCGTCCGGTCCGGGAGATCCGCCGGCACTTTATACAGCTGCTTTTCCGGCATCAGGCAGTATTCCGCAAATCCGCCGTCCCGCTGCTGTCCGGTATTCACCGCATTCCGGCAGAGGTTGAAATTGCCGCGGCGGCATTCCGGACAGATTCCGCAGCGGATATTCGGTTCCGCCACCACTTTGTCGCCCGGCCTGACCGTTGTCACACCGGGGCCCGTCTCAGCGACGGTCCCGACAAATTCATGGCCGAGAATCGTTCCGGGCTTCGCATACTGTCCCGGCGGTACGGCCAGGACATGAAGGTCGCTGCCGCATATACTGCATGCGCTGACCCTGATCAGGACATCGTCCGGCTGCCGGATCTCCGGCACCGGCACCTGCTCCAGGCTGAGGACGCCGCTGCCTTTGAACACGGCGGCTTTCATCATTCTTGTACTCATCATCCCTCCCCGGTCATTTTGCCAGTTCTGCCCTCAGGATCTCCATATCTTTTTTCAGCAGGTCCATCGGGTCCTTCGCTTCCTTTCTGAGAGGAAGCCTGCAGTAATAATTTTCAAATACAAACCAGCCGCTGTAGCCGTTTGCCTTCAGCCATGCAATCTGCTCCGCAAAATGAGAATCACCCTCCCCGAGGAGCTTACTGCTTCCGGTCCGTCCGGTTCCGTCCTTGACATGAACCTGATCAAGCATGTAAGGATACACCGCGGGGAGGTGATCCATCGGATTTAATCCGCCGAAACTCATATAATTCTCGGAATCGTGATACAGCCTCAGATTGTCGCGTCCGACTTCTTTGGCCAGTCCGATGAAATCATCTGCCGGAATGGCGGTTTCGGCCCCGATGAGGAAACCTTTGTCCTTTGCGTAATCGCACGCGTAACGAAGCGCTTCCACGGCATTTGCCCGCTCTTCGTCCGTATGTACTTCATTGTCCAGGAAATGCGGGATCATCACTGCTTTGATCCCCATATCGCCGGCAGCCTCAAGCGCGAC
>CACZTA010000064.1 GCA_902783935.1 uncultured Lachnospiraceae bacterium
CTACGGCGGCATTATCCGCATCAGGTTAAAGGGTCGAAGTTCGATCACTTCCTCTCAGCCTGCCTTTACAAGCTCCCCTGTTCCAAGTTACTATAGCACATAATTTAAAAATAGAAAAGATCGTATTTCAATCGCGATCTCTGGTCCGCGCGGGCTGCGCGGCTTGCAAGAATCCTCCTCCTTCGATACAATAGAAAACATGCAGCCATACTTATCTGAAAATATTTACGAAGAATGACAACGCAGAAATCCGCATATCATAAAAAAGGAGAGTCAACATGAATAATCTCGAAACCGGCCTGGGCAGACAAGGCTCCGATTACGGGAAAAGCGATCCCCGCCCGAAGAGAGACGTGGAGTTTTCCCAGGCTGAAAATGTCTACTGCATCCGCTATGAAAATATTAACTCGGCGGGCAGGCTTTTCGGCGGCCAGCTCATCTCCTGGATCGACGAAATCGCTGGGGCCGTCGCCATGCGCCACACCGGACTCAATGTCACCACGGCATGTATCGATAACCTGACTTTCAAACGGGGCGCTTACCTGAACGACCGCGTCGTACTGCTGGCGAGGATGACGTACGTCGGCCGGACCTCCTGTGAAGTCCGCGTTGATTCCTATATTGAAGATAAGGACGGCTTCCGCCGCGTCATCAACCGCGCCTTTCTCACGTTCGTCGCCGTCAATGAAAGCGGAAAGCCGATCCCGATCCCTTACGGCCTCGACGTCAAATCCGTCTCCGAAATGGCCCGCTGGGACGGCGCCCTCCTGCGCCGGGAAAACCGCGTCTCCAGAAAAACCATCGGATTCTGACCGTTTCAGGAATGACCCGGATCTGTGTTGATGTCATCGTGGCTCGTCTTGCTCTCGCCGTCGACAGCGTTGGCATCATACAGATCCTTTTTGATCCGGCTGCTGGAAACCTCCGGCGTCCGCGGGAGATAGACGACCTCGACGCCTTCTTCCCTGAGAAAATCAAATTTTCCCTTCCAGTCATCGCCCATCACGAACGTATCAATATGATACTCGTGCATGTCAGACCGCTTCTGTCCCCAGCTCTCTTCCGGGATCACCAGGTCCACATACCGGATGGCTTCCACAAGCGCTTTCCGCTGTTCATATGTGAAATAACATTTCTTATGCTTCTCATTCCAGTTAAACTCATCCGAAGAAATAACGACGATGAGATAGTCTCCGAGTGCCTTCGCTCTGCGCAGCAGGTTGATATGGCCATAATGGAGAAGATCGAAAGTGCCGTATGTAATCACGCGTCTCATAATCACACCTGTTCCGAACTGAATGACCTTATTATTTTTGCATTATCATTTTAGCTTATTTTGTGGCAGAATAAAAGCAGATACGTTTTTGAGACGATCACAAAGTGGCGGGGTGACAGAAATGTATAAAACCATGGTTATCGATGATGTGTACAGCCTAACTGATCTCTTATTGGAACTGCATTACAGAGAAGACCTGAAAAGATTCCGCTCCCAGTTTGTTTACAGGGGCATGTCAAATGTGGATTTTCATATCACGACTTCACTCAGACGTGTGTGTAAACATAAAAGCAGGATACTCGAGCCGGTTATCCTGTCAAATTTTTCAAAATATGCGGCGCTCATGGATTCCCCGATCGAGAACAGTGTCTGGCGGCAGATGATCCTCGGCCAGCACCACGGCCTTCCCACAAGGCTCCTTGACTGGTCTTTTTCTCCGCTGACCAGCCTGCATTTCGCACTGAGTGAAGGGAATCTGGATGATATGGGTTCCCATGACTGTGTGGTCTGGCGCGTCGATGTCGACGAGCTTCACTCGATGCTCCCTGAAAAGTATCAGAAAGTCATGGAAAAGGAAAAGATAACTGTCTTTTCCCTTAAGATGCTGCAGGAAGCCTGTTCCGGTCCGGATGAATATGACGAGGACATGAAGGGAAATGCCATGCTCATCGTGGAACCGCCTTCTATTGAACAGCGCATCGTCACCCAGTATTCATTTTTCTCTATTATTCCGTCCGACATGGAAGATATCGAGCATTTTTTAAATACCCGGACGAACGAAACCGTCCGTTACATCATAAAAAAAGAGATCCGCTGGCAGGTGAGGGATCTCCTTGATCAGCTCAATATCAATGAGCGCATTATTTATCCGGGCCTTGACGGCCTGTCCAAGTGGCTGGAACGGCACTACTATGTAAAATAGGTACCTGGTACCTTTCCTTAGAAGAAGGACCGGCAGCCGCCGGTCCTTCTTTACCGGTCTGTGAGTCTTTTTTACAGTGTCCAGTCCTTCTGGGATGTGTGCAGCAGGTGGTGCGCCTTCTCCGAGAGGGGCTTCTCCATATATTCGCTGTACAGAGCCATCACATCGGGATTCTCGTGAGAGTAGCGGATGGTATTATTCACATCCAGCGTATCCAGGATTTCTCCTCTGTCAAGCGCCATCTCAACGCCGTCGTGGACCGGCTGCCCGCCGCCGCCCGCGCATCCGCCCGGACATGCCATGATTTCTACAAAATCATACTGCACTTCCTTATTCCGGATGGCATCGACGAGACGGCCGGCATTGCCGAG
>CACZTA010000065.1 GCA_902783935.1 uncultured Lachnospiraceae bacterium
CGTATCCCCTGAATACAAGCGGCCGTTCCACCGGCGCCTTTGCCATCGCGAACTCGTAATGTCCGCCCTGAAAATGCTCATGCGCCAGAATGCTGCCTCCCACAATGGGAAGGTCCGCGTTGGAACCTACAAAATAGTGAGGAAACTGCGACACGAAATCAAAGAGTTTGCGGAACGCGCTGCGGTCGATGACCATCGGGACATGACTGCGGTTAAAAACGATGCAGTGCTCCTGATAATACACATATGGAGAGTACTGCAGACACCAGTCCTGTCCGTCAATGATGATCGGGATGACGCGGTGGTTCTCCCTGGCAGGGTGGTCCGGCCTCCCGGCATAGCCGACATTTTCATAGCACAGCTGGCACTTCGGGTACGCGGTCTGCTTCGCGAACTTCGCAGCGGCGATCGCTTTCGGATCCTTCTCCGGCTTGCTCAGATTAATCGTGATATCAAGATCACCGTATTCGGTCGGCGCGAGCCAGCGCATGTCCCGGCGGATCCGGTCCCTGCGGATATAGTTCGTATTCTGGCTGAAATCATAATACCAGTCAGTCGCGCCGCGCGCTCCCATCCCCTGACGGATCTGGAGGAACTTCCGGATCACCTCGGACGGCCTGGGTGTCAGGACACCCATCAGTTTCGTGTCAAACAGGTCTCTGTAAGTGACTGTGTCCTCCGGGATCAGTCCCTCCTGTACTGCGAAACCGCACAGTTCTTCCAGGACCGGAGCCAGCTCCGGCACTGCTCCGTCCCCGGCAGGACGCCAGGAGAAGATCATCCCTTCCTGAGACTCATCCAGGGAATCGATCTTCATGATCTCCAGCAGCCCATTCGCTGCCCAGAGCGCGTCCTCCTTCCCGATCAGCCCGGTTGAAAGCCCGTAAATAACCAGTTTTGCGATTGCTTCCTGTACCATATCCTGCTTTTCCTCCTGCAGTTTCAATCCGCCGTCCCGGCAGTTACACCGTTTTCCTCCCGGACTGCGCGGCAGTTTCGCCATGGCAGAAACGATTTCCCATTAGAATAGCATGTTCCCAATACCCTAGCAAGCACTATGGATATATCCGGAATCACCCGTTTACAAACCCGCTTCGTTATCCTACAATATGCGTAAGTTTTGGAAAATTTCATATACCACAGGTATCAGCATCAAAGGAAGGCCATAACAATGGAAAATTTAAGGCTTTACCGCAAACGCATCATTCCTGAGGAATGTGTATTCCTGAAGGATGATATCCTGCTTTACCGTGACAATGAAGTGATCATTACCAAATGGAACACACTGCATCCCAAGAAAACCCTCTCACACGGTTATTCCTGCTACTTTCTGGAACGGGGATTCAAGGTCAGCAAGTTCTACGATCATGATGACAATCTGATCAGCTGGTACTGCGACATCATCCAGACGGAATTCCGGAAAGAAGGCGATGCTGACACCTATATATTTACCGATCTTCTGGCCGACGTAGTCGTCTATCCGGATGGGAGAGTCCGGGTGGTCGATCTCGATGAACTGGCGGATGCCCAGCGCGACCGTCTGATCACGCCGGATGAACTGCAGGCAGCCCTGCGCCATCTCGACCGCCTTCTGACGATCATCTACAAGGGCGCATTCGATACGCTGCAGAGATATGTTGACAGGGAAGAAGAAAAAGACCGCGCCCAGTCCTGAGTGCGGTCTTTTGTATTCCATTGGTCCATCTCATGCGGTTCGGTCGGTGCCAGGCGCATGCCCCCGGTATGAACTCAAGTGTTTCAGCTCTCGGTTCGCGTCTGTGTCATCTGCTGCGCATGTTCCTGCGCCAGTCTTTTCTGTTCCTCGAGCTCAGGATCTTCCTTCTTCTGGTCATCCTTGAAGATAAACTTATGCTGCAGCTTATAGCTGACAAAGAACAGGGTCGTATCTACCAGGACCTTGATTCCGGTTGCGCTTCCGCCCAGGAGCGCCTTCATCGCGCTGACGACCAGCGCGGAACAGATACACTGCATCGCGGTCAGGACCATGAAGGCTCCGGCGCTCTTCGTGCTGCCCTGCGCGGAACTTGACTTGAAATGGAACACAAAATGCTTGGTCAGCATATAGTTCACGGAAGCCGAGATGACACGGGCGCATACCGTACTGTAGATGATCGCGAGCGGATTGCCCCGGAACGTGATCCCGTGGAAGATACTGAACAGGATGACATCCAGGATCGACGCGCTCACGGACGTGATCGAATACAGAATAAACTTCTTGAAGATCGTGTAGAGGATCCGTATGGTATCGGCGACTTTCTTAAAGCTTCGCTCCACGCCGTCTTCGTACTGGACATACTGGACAGGAACCTGCAGAAAACCGATCTGTTCAAATGACATGGTCAGGGATGTCACATACGCGAACCCGTCCCCCTCGATGTCCATACACTGATGGATCCTGAGATCCGGTATCCCCAGGACGCCGGACAGCGGATCGTTCAGATGAACGCCCATCAGCATATGGTACAGCAGCTTCATGATGCCGCCCATGCGGTAATCATAGTCGGAGACAAATCTGCCGCTCAGATCGCGGGTCCCGACTACCAGGGCAAAAGAA